>CAIXME010000391.1 GCA_903920425.1 uncultured Pirellula sp.
AGCGCGCCCCACGTTATACCTCTCGTCGGTGCCACTCAACGAGCAAGCTTGGATTCGTCCATTCGCGCATTGCAGGTGAGACTGGATATCAGCGACCTGACTGCATTGAGTATCAAGTATTCCTTCGAAGCAGACGAAGACGCTGCCGCCGCGATCCGACCATCAAAAAAACCAGATAACCTATCGCAGCTCGCACCTAACGCTGGACCGGGAAATGATCCCGAAGTGGTCATCCTGATGGGGATTCAAGGTGCCGGTAAATCGGAACTCGTGCAAGCCTACGTGGATAGTGGATACGAGCGTTTGAATCGCGATGTACTCGGCGGTAAGGTTGACGATCTCAATGCGCAATTGCAGGAAATACTGGCCAAGGGGCATCAACGCGTCGTTCTCGATAACACATATCCAACACGGATCTCCCGCGCCGGTGTCGTGCGTGTAGCGCATGCCTTCGGAGTTCCCGTGCGCTGCCGTTTTCTCGATACGCCGATCGAAGAAGCGAGGATCAATGTTGTCCAACGCGTCCTCAATCGTTACGGCAGGCTTCTCGGACCGACCGATTTAAAAGAGCTGGCAAAACAAGATTCGAACCTACCGCCACCGATCGCGATGCAGCGATGGATGGACACGCTTGAAAAGCCGGAATGGGACGAAGGATTTTCAGCCATAGATACGATCGAGTTTGTTCGTCGGCCGATGGAGGGCTTCACAAACAAGGGGCTCTTTCTCGACGTCGACGGAACACTCAGAACAACTCTCAGCGGAGAAATCTATCCACGACACGCAGACGACTTGGTATTGCTGCCGAATCGAAAAGCCGTACTCGAGCGATGGATTGCTCAAGGATACCAGTTGTTCTTTTTGTCTAATCAGAGTGGCATCGCGTCCGGCAAGCTCAGTCAAGAGGCCGCCGAAGGTGCATTTTTGCGGACGGCTGAACTGCTTGGGTTGCCTGTCACCGAGGTGACGTATTGTCCCCACCCAGCGTTTCCCGTGGGATGTTATTGTCGCAAGCCGCTGCCTGGACTGGGCATCTACTTGATGAACAAATATCGCTTGGACCTGAGCCAGTGCATTATGGTTGGCGACATGGACAGCGATGCGGCGTTTGCACGCAACATCGCCGTCCGTTACGTCGATGCTCAGGAGTTCTTTCAGTAGTCGCTACTAGGTCCGTAGTCCTTACCAGATACGGACACGATTCTCAGGTGGCACGAACATCTTCGAGTCGGGCTTGACCGAGAATGCTTCGTAGAACGCATCGATATTCACGAGGATGCCGTTGCATCGGTATTGGCTCGGTGAATGTGGGTCCGTCATCAACCGCTTGAGCAATTCTTGGTCGCGATACTTGCGACGCCAAACTTGTCCCCAGCCGATAAAGAATCGCTGATCACCTGTAAAGCCATCCAACGTTGGAGCTTGTTTGCCGTTGAGTGACAGTTGGTATGCGGTGTAGGCAACGCTAATTCCGCCCAAGTCTCCGATGTTTTCACCCAGTGTCAGTTTTCCATTCACTTTGGAATCGGGCAGAGGCGAGAATGCATCGTATTGTTTGACCAGTTGAGAAGATCGAGTCTCAAACTCCTCTTGGTCCTTGGTCGTCCACCAATTGCGAAGGTTGCCCTTGCCGTCGTATTTCGCTCCTGAGTCATCGAAACCGTGGCTGATTTCGTGTCCGATCACAGCGCCGATGGCACCATAATTGATGGCGTCATCTGCATCCAAATTAAAGAAAGGAGGTTGCAAGATCGCGGCTGGGAAAACGATCTCGTTCATCAACGGATTGTAGTAGGCGTTGACGACCTGTGGTCCCATGTACCATTCCGATCGATTGATGGGTTTACCCAACTTATTCAATTGATAGTTGTGTTCAAATTCGGCGATGGTTCCGAGGTTTGCGATGACATTGTCCGGAACGATTTTGACTGAGGAATAGTCCTTCCATACGTCTGGGTAACCGATCTTGGGGGTAAACATCGAGAGCTTTTGCTTGGCTTGCTCTTTTGTTCCTTCTCCCATCCACGGCAACGCTTCGATTCTTTTCTCAAAGGCCACCAATAGGTTCTTGACCAAGATGTTCATCTTTTCCTTGGCCTTTGGGGAAAAGTACTTCTCGACGTAGAGCTGGCCGACTGGCATCCCTAGCAGTCCATTGCATGCATCGACGCCGCGACGCCACAAAGGCTCTTGCTCGGTTACGCCGCTCAAAGCGGTTTCGTGAAAATCGAAGTGGATCTTTTCCAGATCTTGCGTTAGCAACGGTGCGTACGCATCAATGGTTTGGAATGCCAGATAGGCTTTGAGTGTTTCCAAGCTCGTTTTGGCGATCGTTTCGTCGGCTCCCTTAAAGAAGCTTGGTTGTCCGACGATAAGATCGATGGAGCCTGGCAAGCCTACAGCGTTTGCGTACGAGTCCCAGTGCAGAGACTTGTTCGTTTTGCTGAACTCCGAGGAAGGTGTTTTGTTGTAACCTTTTACCGGATCTCGTAACTCGACCTGTGTCCATTGCGATTTCGCGAATGCAGTCTCAAGCTGGAGGATCTCTTCTGCGGATGCGGCTGGATCATTCCATTTGATTTCGGTTAGCATCTTGGTGATAAACGCGCGATACGCATCGCGAACCGCGATTTTTTGATCATCGTTTACCAAGTAGTAATCTCGATCCGGAAGCGTGGTACCGTCTTGGTTCACGTAAACCGCGTATTGATCGGAGCGGCGTGCATCCGGTTCAACATAAAAGCCAAAGAAGCTGCCGATACCGCGTCGCGAGAATTCGCCGGAGAGTTTCAGCAACTGCTCTTTCGTTTCGACAGCACGGATTTTTTGTAGCAGCTCTTCGATCGGTTTCATTCCGAGGCTGTTGCGCTGTTCGATGTTGGTATACGAACGATAAAAATCACCGACTTGTTTCGCGATCGGCGATGGATTGGCCTGAGTGCTGGCCTCTTCGATGATCTTCTTGATCGCTTCTTTGGTTTCGATATCCAGCGCGGTGAACGAACCGTAATTGGACTGGTCCGCGGGGATCTCAGTTGTCTTTAGCCATTGGCCGTTTACAAATTGGAAAAAGTCATCGCCCGGTTTGAGGCTTTGGTTGAAATTGTTGAGCTCCACTCCCGAAACGACTTTGCTCGGTGCCTTTTCTTGTGCGTTAGCTGGAACGCCGACGAACGAAAGCGCGAGCAAGGAAGAAAGGAGAATTCGCTTGGATACGTGCGGCGACAGGATACGTCTTATCATGGGTGATTTATGCCTGGTTGGGGTTTGCAAGGGTTGCAAAACAGGTTGCAACGACGGGCCCATTTTAGAGAAGCGTACCAGACCCCGTAAGGTACTAGTAAGCTAAACTGATCGACAGCACGTGATATCCTGCGTGCTTTTGAAGGAAAGCCAGCACCGATAGGCAGCAAATCCTCGGCAGAAAGAACGCAGCTTTTTAACTGGTTTGCGCGTTGGTTTAGCCGGCGAGGTCGATATTGCAGAACGAAAGCAACGAGCCTTTTTCGAATTCGACATTTCGAATGGCCAAGGCATATTCGATGCGGGATTGTTGGTAACGCAATCGAGCATCGAGGAGTCGTCGATGCGTATCGAGCAATACGTCGAGAGCCGGATCTTGTCCTGATTCCCATTTCGCTTGCAAGCTTTGTAGCTGGCGGACAATTTCCTGCAGTCGCTTTTCCTGCAGTTCCATCGAATCGTACGCCCGCTTCATTTCGTTCATCGCATTGCTCAAGCCGTACAGAACAACGCGCTCTTGTTCTTTTAAGACTTCCAAATCGCGTTGGAGAGCGAGTTGTGAATTGCGAACGGCTGCAGCGGCTTTGCGAAACCCAACCGGCATGGTGTATTCCATACCCGCTTGCCATTCTTGGTAATCGCCACCCATGAGGTTGGACACCGCGTCCGATTTGTCGCTGTAGTTGATCAAATCGTTTCCGAAGCCTCGGAATCGGTATCGCCCAACCAAATCCAGTTGTGGCTTGAGAAAATTGCGATTGGCGATCAGCTCTAGCTCGCGCTGTTTGATAACCCATCGCTGGCGACGAATCTCTTCACGCCGTGACAAGGCTTCGCCGCTGGAAGAACCCCAATCGTAAAGGACTGGAGCCTTGGTCGGGTCGTCCGACGGTCGAATCAAACGTCCGTCGTTGATTGCTAGTCCGACGATGAGCCGAAGTCTGCGTTCTGCAACGCGCAGTCCTCCAGTGCCTCGGAAGCTACCGCCCGAACTGCCGTTGTTGGTACGTGTACCATCAATCGAACGACCGTTGACGGCGTCGATGACTTCGGATTCAAACCGATAGTATTGCTCCATCGCTTGCGCTGCATCGCCAGTGCCCTGCGTGGCCGTCTGCGCTTCTAGCTTTTTGGCGGTAACTTGAGCGATGTCGCGAGCGTCCACTTTGGCTTCGAGATCGCGATAAGCAAAATGGAGATCCCAATATGCGTTTTCGACATCTGCGACGAGGTCCCGTATCGCCCGTTCAAAGTCGGTCAAACTGATGTCCGTGCGAACACGACCGATGAGAAAACCATTGATCTGACCGGCCCTAGCTCCCGGACCCGCAATCCGATTGAATTCGGTGCCTGAACCTTGGAGCAGAGGTTGCCGCACTTCGGTTTCGATGTACTGCTCAAACGAAGAACGACCAATCGCATTGGAAAGCTGATTGTTCGCATCGTACGTGGTCAAGTTTCGGACGGACATGAGTCCGCCAGCTGCGGATCGTTTATCGATACCGATTTGGTAGTTGTGGAGATCCTGTTGGAAAATACCTTGATTGCCAAAGAACCGATTGTTCAGCCGTCTGTCGTTGTTTTCAAAGAAGGCCGAGGACTTTAGTACAGCATCAAATTCCGACAACGCAGCTTCCTCACCAAAGCGAGGGTCGGTCAGCGCCATGGCCGGGTCATTGGTGCTGGTGCTCGCTTGCGGGGACCTCAGAACGGTCCCTCCCAAATCCCTGAGGATCTTGGAGTTGGAAAGGGCTACTCGAACGGCTTCCTCGAGCGTCAATTGGATCGTGTCCTCGTCGCGGATCTTGGTCAGATCGAGATCCATGGGGGAGGCCGAGTAATCGACATCCGAAGCGCATCGCGGCTCCGGTGGATCGCTACGTTGTAGTTGATCCCATCGATGCGTTGCATCTCCAGCGATGCAATCTGCTGGAGCGCGTTGCGCTACGAATTGGTGGTGGGCGCGGTTTGGAAAGCAACCGAGTACCGAAGGCAACGCTATCAACGCGCAGGCAAACGCTCTCGAGTAATTCATGGCAATGCTAGGGCGTCCAAATGCAGACATGAAACGAAAGCCAATCGGATTCAACGAAATCAAACAACCGTTCTAGTTGTGTTCTTCGGTAGTGATGGATAGGATCGTCCAAACAAATCCAATTGCAGTGACAGAATTGATGGCTCCGGTTGTGCTAGTCCATGAGTCTTTCGCGGTTGGGGTGACTTTGCTGCTTAGGTAATCTAGGGAAGATGAGCCGAGTTCCATTGAGCGACATGACGTTGGGCATCGAAGGTGGGGATCTCCCACTGCCGATGCTGCGCGCCATGATTACCGCGATTCTGAATAGCGCAGACGATCGATCGGCTCATCAGAATGTGGTCGATGGCATTCGTGTATTGATCGATTGCGACCGCGTTTCCCTGGTGCAATCCGCTGTCATGGGAACTGCATTGACGTTAGCCACAAGCGGTACCACGGGAGTCGATTCTAAATCACATGTTTCGGTTGCCCTTCGGCAGCTGGCCAGTGCGATGAACTTGACCATGCCCTCCGAAACCCTCATGCAGCAATTCACTGCATCGTCGGGATCGATGGTTGCTTTGGTGATCCCGGTTCGGCCGGTACGGACGGAATCACGCAACTCGGAATCCAAGCCGGACTACGGAATGTCCATTATCGCCGAATGGATTTCTGAACGACCAAGCAGGGAATCGCTTCGTTCGATCGAGTGTTCGGTTCCGTTTCTGATCGATGCGTGGCAATCACGAACGCAGCGAGCACCCAAATCGATGAAAGCCGTATGGTGGGGCAGGGGCGTTTTGCTGTGTGCGGTCGCGGGGTTTCTCTGGTTTGCATTTTCCACGGCGGAAATGACGATTGTTGTTTCCGGTTCGCTCCAGCCAACGGTGCAGAGGTTTGTTTTTTCTCCGGCAGATGGATTTATCGATGCGGTTCTGGTTTCGGACGGCCAGGAGGTGGCTGCTGGAGACATGGTGGCCAAAATCCAATCTCCCCAGATTCAATTGCAGCTCAATCAATTGGACGCTGAGATTGGATTGGTCAATCAAAAACGTGATGGACTGAACATCACTCTCAATCAAGTCAAGCCGACCGATGAACAAGCCGCTGTCGTCGGAAGTAGACTTGCCGGAGAAATAGAAGAGCTAGAAGCACGGCGTCAGAGCCTCATCGCCCAACGTGGACTGATTGAAAGAGAGGCGGATAGGCTAGAGCTGCGCAGTCCGTTGCATGGGACCGTCATTGCATGGGAAGCGGGCAAGTACTTGGACAATAGACCCGTCAAACGAGGTGACTGCCTTTTTCGCATCGCGTCTCTTGAAGGGTTGTGGCAGATCGATGCAACAGTCCCTGATTGGGAATCGGGCTATGTGAGCCGAGCGTTCGCTGCATCCGAAGAATCGCTGCGGGTTGAGGCTGCCATCGCGACATCTCCCCAGTCTCGATTGCCCTGCAAACTGAATCATGTCGGCAATGCGATGATCGAAGTCGATGGCCAGCAGCACTTGGCTCTGACCATATCGCCCGATGCAAAAATTGAGGATCCTCGCGTTGGAACCTCCGTAACAATATCTATCCCATGTGGCAAATTCACACGATGGTATCTGTGGACCCGCTCCGTCATTGATGGCATCCACCGACGATTTTGGATTTAAGAACTATGAGAACAATACGATCCCCTTTCTCGCTTGTTGTCGCTGTTGGAATGCTCACACTGACCAGCAGCATGCCGATGGCTTTCGGTGAAACGATCGAACTGAAGAACGCTATCCTGAAGCCGTTGTTAACCATCGCGGTCGCAGCGGGCGTTCCTGGTGTGATTGAACGCGTTCACGTTACAGAGGGGGACTTGATCGAACCTAACGACTTGTTGGTCAAAGTCCGAGATGAGGAGGCGACACTGAGTCACAAACGAGCCAAGGTGGCGTTGGAGACGGCCAAGATCAAATCAGGGCGTGACGTAGAGATTCGCCTGGCACAAAAGTCATCCGAAGTAGCCGAACAGGAATTGAATCGCGCACTCAAGGCGAATTCCCTCGCAGCAGATACGTATCCGATCAATGAGGTTGAGCGATACCGGCTCGTGTGGGAAAGAGCCAAAATTGAAATGGAGCGAACCAAGCTAGATCAGCAACTGGCCATTCTGAGCGAAAGCCAAGCGGCGATCGAATTGCAACAGACGCAGCAATCGATCGATAGGCACTCGAGTCGCAGTCCCGTGAAAGGAATGGTGGTTTCCGTTGATAAGCATTCCGGAGAATGGGTCGATCCCAGCACCAAAGTGCTTGAAATTATGTCCACAGAACGATTGAGAGTCGAAGGTTTTGTGAGCGGCAATGAGGCCATTGCTCTCGAAAAAGGAATGGCTGCCCAAGTTGTTATCTCGATTGCCAAATCGTCGGATTCCAACGCGTCACCGCAAGCGATACCTGGCACGATATCGTTCGTAAGCCCCATCGCCAATCCAGCCAATGGTCAGGTACGCGTGTTTATCGAGATCGATAATCGTAATTCGCTGTATCGACCTGGGTTGCCTGTAGCCGTCTCCATTCCCGTTCGGCCCTAAAAATTGGTGATCGACCTACGTTCATGACTACGGTGACCGAGTTCAAACCGATCCCAATACGCTTGCGGCCTGATCTGCAATGGAGCCCTTACTCGGACGAAAGCGAGGCGATGTGGGTTGCGCAGAACCCTGTGGATCGAGAGTTCTATTTCTTTAGTGAGCTCGAACGAGCCATTGCACTGAGGATAGACGGTCGGCAGTCGTTGGAGTCGATTGTGCAATACGCACGTCAGCTCGATCACTCCGTAACCGTGGAATTCGTAAAGCGATTGATGGTACGGCTTGATCAGTCTTCGTTGCTGTTGTATCGACAGATGCGTCCACGCAGGGTGGCTCTATCAGCACCATGGGGAGTCTCGGTAACTCGACTTGGGCAACGATTGGCGTCCCTGTTTGCTATGCGAATTCCATTATGGGATCCCTCTAAATCCATAGGGCGCATCGAGTGGTTAGGGAAACTGCTTTTTCATCCATGGATGATGGCCGTCGCCGTTGTCGCTCTGATGGCCGCCGCGATCGGAATCAGCCAATGTAGTGAGCGGTTGGTTCGCGACATTGTCTCCTTTCAGACGACGCTCCGAGGGGACCGGTTGGTTGTGGCTATCGCGTTGTTGGTAGCCATCAAGGGGCTTCATGAAGTCGGTCATGCACTGGCGTGCAGATGTATGGGAGGCAACAGTCATGAGGTAGGTGTGATGTTGCTCTTTGGATTTCCCTGCCTCTACTGCGACGTGAGCGACGTTTGGCGAGTTCCCAATCGATGGAAGAGAATCCTGGTTTCGTCTGCAGGAATCTATGTGGAAATTTGGATTGCGTTGGTTGCTGCGCTGATCTGGTTTAACACGAGTTCTGCACTCGTCCAAGGACTGTCGATCCAGGTGTTGATCCTTTGCACCGTAACAACGGTGATGATGAATGCGAATCCGCTACTGCGTTACGACGGATACTACATCCTGTCGGATTGGCTTGGCATTCCCAATCTGTCCGATCAAGCACGTGAGGCTTGGGCAACCCTCTGGCAATCCACTTGGTTCCATGAACCCTACGAGAATATAGGGTTGAGGCATATCGGGTTGGGGTTGTACCACGTGATGTCTTGGGCATACCGTTGGTTTCTTTTGGCGTTGCTCTTTTGGGGCGCCAACACGTGGTTCTTTGAACGTAGGATGACCGAAGTCGGAGGAGCGTTACTAGCGGTTTGGGCGGTAACGATCATGGCGAATCTGAGTATGAGTTTTCGCGCGGCCTCGTTCTCGAAAGAACGGACCAGGCGAGTGCGTTGGTTGCGAGTTGGGTCATTCATTGCTGTCGTGGCCACCTTGTTGGCATTGGGAGCGACATGGCCTTTGTCTCGATCGGTATTGGCTCGCGGCATTATCGAGCCTGCTGCCTCATCGCCTTTATACGCTCGGCATATTGGGGTGATCGAATTCGTGACAGGAGAGGGAACTGCAGTCGAAGCTGGGCAAGTGGTCGCTCGTTTGGTCTCACCCGAATTGGATTTAGAGATCGAGCAACTGACGGGAGAGATCTTGGTAGCCCGTACGCGACTGGCTCAGCTTTCAAAGCGTTCGGTAGATGACTCGTTGGCGGTACAGCAATCCAAGGAGTGTGAGCAAACGATTGAGGGGCTTTCAACACGCCTCGAAAGGCTTCGCTCAGAGCATGAGAAGTTAACGGTTCGCTCTCCGATAGCAGGCGTGTTCATCAGTGCGGATTCGGGGCGTATGCGAAACGATCTTTCTGGACGCCCATTGATGCATCGTATGCCGTTGGAGCGGATGGTAGCGGACCGACCTGCCATGGAGCGAGGAGAGTTGATCGGCCAAGTGCTCGATGTAGAACGATGGCAGGTACGAGCGTTGGTCGCTGAGAATGAAATAGGCTCTTGCCAAGTTGGAGCTTCGGCGCGGGTTCGATTAGATCAGACTGCCGACCGAAATTGGACAGGGACGGTCCAATCGATATCCGCTGAGAACCTGATGCAAACGCCTCCTGCATTGCGCGGAGATAGTTTGTTTGCCTCCATTTCGAAACCTGCGAGCGGATCGAGTCCAGAGCAAGTTTCGTTTGTCGTCGATGTGAGCCTCGATCGTACCGACAAAAGCATTGCCGGCTATGGACTAGCTACCGTTCGGATAGAAACCGAAAAGCAAACACTCCTTGAAATGTTCCGCGAGTGGTTACGCAAGTCGCTGCGCAAGCAATAGGTCGATCCATGGGACGAGGGTCGAGCCGGTGTTTTGCCGACTCGACCGATCTTGGGATCTACATCGCGCACTGCGTACACAAGGTTTCCGCAATGCCCAAAGCGACCCTTATTTGTCTTCCGGAGCGAGTCCGAATTTGCTGCGATCTGGATAGGCTGGCCGAGCAGGTTTCTTGAAACCACCGTCGCGTATCTCTAGCAACATTTGCTCAATCGCTTTATCCAGTTGCGGGTCCGCACCATTTTGCATCAATGCAGGATCGTCGACGACGCGGATATCAGGATCAACGCCATGTCCCTCGATACCCCATGTCCCGTCCAACTCGTAGTAGGCAAAGGTCGGTGGCGTCACACTCGAACCGTCGATCATGGTCGGGCCTCCCGAGATACCCACCAAGCCTCCCCATGTTCGTGTGCCGATCAGCTTGCCGAGTTTGTTTTGTCTGAACAAAGCGGGGAACATATCTCCGCCGGAGCCAGCCAGACCGTTGGTCAGCATGCACTTAGGGCCTTGGTGTGAATCGGGTGGCCAAGTCCAATCGGTTCCATCGCGCCGAGCCCAAAAGTTCGTCGCGGGTCGGTTTAACAACTCGATGAACCGAGTCGGAATCTGTCCGCCACCATTCCAGCGATCGTCGATGATCAAGGCTTCTTTGTTGAGTTGACCGTACAATTGGCGAATTAAATCGTTTTGGCCCGGGACACCTGTGTTGATGACGTAGATGTATCCCACTTTGCCATCCGATTTTTCATCGATGTACTTGCGATTCTTTTCAATCCAAGCTCGGAATCGCAGTTCGGTGTCGCTTCCGAGCAGTTTGAATGGCACTTGTTTCGAAGTGTCATCGCGTTTGGGCTTGTCGCTCACGGTCAAGGTTACGGTCAAACCAGCCAATCGCTGGAACGGCGCGTAGGGGCTCGATTCTACAGAGAGCGGTTGACCGTTAACAGCCAGCACATACTGCCCTTGTTTGATTCCAGCGGCATCCAGTGGATTGCGAGCGTCGGTGTCCCATGCAGCGCCGCGATAGATCTCGGCAATGCGATATGCACCTTCGCTGGCTTCCAAGCGGCATCCGAGCAATCCCACGTTCGCAGTTGGGCCTTTTTCAACGTCACCTTCGCGATAGTAAGCGTGACCAACGTTGAGTTCCGAGATCATTTCTGCAATCAAGAAGCTAACGTCGCGTCGCGACACACAATCGTCTAGCATCGCAGCGTAATGTTTCCGTATAGCGGGCCAGTCGACACCATGCATATTGGGGTCGTAAAAGAAGTCGCGTTGGACTCGCCAAGCCTCGTTGAAAACGTTCGCCCATTCTTCGCGTGGCGATATCGTCGTTTCCATTCCATCCATTGGGACCGCATCGGTCAGCTTTTGGTCTGGTGCAGCATCTACGATGTGGGTAGCTCTGCCTTGTCGGATCAGCAACTTCTTTCCGTCGGCAGACAACGTGAAATTACCTCGATCGTCGACGATCTTTTTCTCTTCTCGCTTTTTGTCCGTAAGATCAAACAATTGCAAGCTTGGAGCTCCCTCTGATCCGCGATCCGAAGTTCGAACGTAGATCAACTGACCTTTATCATTTACGGCGATGTTCCCAAACGTCCCTTGTTTGATGGGCAGTTGGAAGGAACGAGATTCTGCACCTGTGGCTTCGATGACCAGAGGTTTGAATGCCTCTGCTGTCTTTTTGGATTCATCCGGTTTCTTTACGTCCTCAGCAGGCTTGGTAGCATCCGAACTAGGGGTGGCGGTAGCGTCTGATTTCTTTGGCTCATCGGCTTTGGCCTCTTCTTTTTTCGGCTCGCTTTTGTCCTCTGCCTTCTTGTCTTCTACCTTCCACGACTCTTCGTCGCTTTCGGCCAGGAATGGTTTTTTGACATCCGCACGCAGAGGCAAGGCTACCATGACTTCGGTGCCTGAATAGATAAACGAGGTTCCAACATCTTCGTACTTGGGGGCATTGAAGGATCGGGAACTCGTAAAGAACAAGTGATCTCCGGTGCGATCAAAGGTAGGGTTCCCATCGCGAAAGAAGCCGCTCGTCAAACGGTGTTTGTTGCCGTTTAGCGCATTGTAGACATAGATGGATGATGTTGGAGCTCGCATTTCTTCGCTGCGAGAGTAAGTCACCCATTCACTATTGTGGGACCATTTTGCTTGGATCGGGCCTCCTGACGGATCGCGATCCACGAGTTGCGTTTTCTTGCTTTCCAAGGAATGCAAAAAGAGCGATCCCGTTTTGTCGGAAAAGGCGATCCACTTGGAGTCTGGAGACCACACAGGGTTGTATCGGTAGCAATTTCCCTCGCTGGTCAGTTGGCGAACTTCTCCGTTTCCATCCGATTGCATTGCGTACAGTTCGTATTCTCCCGTCGCATCGGAGAAGTAGGCTATCCATCGCCCGTCTGGACTCCATGCGGGATCGCGTTCTGCTATTCCGCTTGTTCGAGTCAAATTGCGAGGTGATCCATTTTTGGCAGGAAGTGTCCAAATGTCTCCGCGTGCTTCAGCTGCAACGCGTTTGGCTGTCGCCGACAGATCCATACTGACGATGGCATCGGACACGTTGATGGTCCGGGGGCGAATTTTGGGCCGATCACCTGGGACGACGATCGCAATGGATTTCGATTGGTTGGATGCCAAGTCGACCAGGTACAAAGAAGGACCGTTGGTCAAAACGATTTCACCTTGACCATTGGCGCCTGGTCCGATGGATGGCCAACGGCAATCGTAGTCGGCAAAGGAAGTGACTTGTTTGCGTTCACCCGATTGGGAATCGTAGAGCCAAATGTTGAGACGGTGCTCAGGACCCGCATCGCTCAGGTAGTACACTTTGGTCCCGTGCCACATTGGGATCGTATCGGTCCCTTCAAAGTCGGTGATACGCTTGGACTCTTTGGACTCGAGTTGGAAAAGCCAAATATCGGGTGCCATACCACCGCGATAACGTTTCCACGTTCGGTAGTCAGCGTTGTAGGGTGTATAAGCTAGCCACTTGCCATCCGCACTGATTGCCCCGTTGCTGCCGTAGGGAACGGGCAGTTTTGATTCGCCGGAAGCATCTGCTGCAACGACAAACAATTGTGCTTGCCGTTCTAATCCGGTTTGGGCGTTCGAGGAAAACAGCAGTTTGCCATCGTGAGTCCAGTCGCAAAGCAATTCAGCGCTTGGATGGTAGGTCACGCGTTTTGCCGGTCCACCAGCGGTTGGAATCGTGTAGACGTCTTGATTGCCGTCGTAGTTTCCGACGAAGGCGATCGTTTGGCCATCGCTACTGAATCGCGGCAAGGACTCTTCACCGGCGGGAGCCGCCACCGGTTGAGCGATGCCACCATCGCGCGATACGGTCCAAAGATCTTCTCCGTATACAAAAGCAATCTTGTCTGCGCTAACATCCGGAAACCGCATCATGCCTGCCGTCGGCTTGATTTGCGCCCAGGAAGACTGGGCAGCGATGGAGGCGAGCAGCAGACCGGATAGCGACCGAGTAAAAAACTGAAATCGGCGAATCATAGTTGTCGTTCTGAGGGGGATGAAAAATGTCGATGTAGTGTCAATCTTGGCCTTACAGAATAGTCTGAAAAGCAGCTTTTTTGGCAGCGGGATCACCAATAGTCGTATTTCTAAACACGATTTCGCAATCGACGATTGGCGTCCTTTTTCGGAGATAGATATCTCATGGCGCCCTCACTTTATTCACTATTTGTTGAATTTCGTCGAAAGCGTCTCGCTGGCTCCGCGTTTTAACCGACCCTCCCGGGCTTGCCGTGACATGGACGTCCGAATCGGCGAGTCGATTGTGGAAATTACGAAGGCATATTCAAGGTCATTATCGCTATAAGCCGACGCTGCGGCCGACGAGAATCGCTGCCTGTTCCCATCATCTTGCTTCGCCAATGGGCGGGAAAATGGCTGGCCAACCCCTTCTCCTTCTCCTCCAAATCCATTCAGGTAGTTGACTAGCTTCAAAACATCCAGAGGTGTTGTAGCCAGGTCCCCATCGACGTCATAAAAATTGCCATTTCCAAATATGGGGAGAGGGCTAACGTCGCTATTGAGCAAGTTCACAAGGTTGAGAACATCCAGTGGGTCAACTCGATTGTCGTTGTTAACGTCCAACGGCTGAACAGGGTTTGTTCCAGGTCTTCTCGATTCGTTGTCCAGGATCGTAAGCGAGGTGCTGGTCGATTGGTACCCGATAGAATTCGCCGTTATCGCGACCGCTCGATCGCCGTCAAACAAGACGTTGTCGACGGAGAGTATTGAGAAAGAAATGGATTGTTCACCAGCAGGTATTAGTACCGAACTTGGCAAAACCAAGGATTGAATTGTCCCGACTTCTAATTGCACTTCGACCGAACTTCCCGTATCGGTGTTCCATCGAGTCACCGTCGCCGTCGCTGTGCCGGCCTTCTCTTCGATGTTGGTGGCACTTACTTGTAGAGTCAGGTTTTCAATGTCCGATACCGCCAGTTGCGTTGTACCGCTTTGAAAACCGGTAGCGAACGCTTGAAACGAAACAATCTGGATCCCATCGAGCAGCGTGTCATCTACTGCGTCGACAAACACGGTAACGGAATCTAACCCAGCAGGGATGGTAGCGATGTTTTGTACGTTTGCTTCGGTCGCATCACTCGTTTGGATCAATACGGTCAGTGGATCGAGATTGCTTTTCCCTGTGCGCTTAATGGTGAGCGATGCAGCGGAAGCACCCGAGTTTTCTTTTACCGTTTGTTTGTCGAGAGTCAGACTGAGGGTGCCGTTTGGAAAGTTGACGATGGAGTCGAGTTCATCCTTGGTCAAGTGCTTTGCGGCGTCATCGGAGAGGATTCCAGCATTATCGATTCCGGATGCTGCTGCCACGACGTCGGATCGATTGGTACCAACGAGGGCGAACGAGGCAACGCGGAGTGTTATTCCAGGGTTCACCGTCAACGCATAGGAAATCCTCAAATTATCGGTCACCAAGGCTGCAGCGGAGGGCGATACCCCGACGTCGCTATGCACATAGTGAACTATCGCGGGAGTTCCACCGTTCGGATTGGAGTCGTCCGTCGCGAACCACGCATCGGTCGGTTCGGCAATCGTATCACCGTCGCTGGAGGCGAATACATTTGTCTGCTGGTCCGATCCTAGGTTGCCCGTATTGGATATGGAGACCTGGATCGGAGCCGAGCTCGGATTGGAAAATTCGTCAATGATGCGAACAAAGCTGACCTGTCCCGAATTAGGAACATAAGCCTGACGCCGAACATCAAGCCCTGACATCGTACGCTTCGGTGTAACGAGCACTTGACCGTTATTGGTAGATAGACTCGGTGTATCTGCTGAGTAAAGTTCACCGTCCACAGTCAGTCGGTTGTACGAATCAAATGCATTGTTTGGGCCTTGAATCACGGATCCCACGAACAAGCCCAAGGTATCGATTTGAAATCCATTGCCAGCACCATCGAGGAGCGTCTGAGAAGCCACGGCATTCAGGTCGAGAGAATAGATATCTTGGAATCCATTGCGATCCTGTTCCCGTGCATCGCCGCCCGCGTAGGAAACAACGGCATGCATTCCGTCCCCGCTAAGATTGGTGAAATAGTTCACCTCGATTTCCAACTCGCTCCCATCGCTCTTGGAGAACACTCGCTGAATGGAACCTGTTTCGATGTCTTTGAGAAAGAGCGAGTACTGACGTCGAGTATTGGCAGAGCCCAAGTTAGAGGCTTGGCTGGCAAAAAGAACGTATCTGCCATCGCGGCTCACAGTAGCATTGGCCGAGTCGTCGTTTGCTTCGAGGCCCTCTTTCGAGGTTGAAACTCGCACGACGGCACCCGTTAGCATGTCCTTTCGGAAGATATCGGTCGCATTGTTGTTGTCGTCGGTAATCAAGTTGTTTGCGTCGCTTTCAAAGACGACGTACCGACCATCTGCGGAAATAGATGAGCGAAAGCTCTGTTGATTTCCGATTTCGCCTGACGCGTTGGAAGATGCAATTTGCTGAGATCCAGTTGCCAAATCCGTCACAAAAATATCACCATAGTTGTTTGTATCGCCGGTCACGAGATTCGTAGCCATAGATGAGAACGTAACAAACTTGCCATCGGTGGATATCTTCGGGGCTTGTGAGAAGGAATCCGAATCGATGCCGAGAGTATTCTTGGACACACGTACCACCGAGCCGGTCGAGCGATCTTTGACAAAGACATCTTGTGTGCCGTTTTGATCTGTAGTGTCCAAATCAGATGATGTTGAAAGGAAAGCCACCATGCGACCATCGCCACTGATCGAGGAATCGAACGAATAACCTGTCGTTTCGGCACCGTTGCTTTGCGTGGAAACACGTTCGATTGCATTGGTGATCCGATTCTTGACATAGATGTCATCCCGTCCGTTGTTGTCGCCGCTGATCAAATTGCTCGCTGTCGACTCAAAACTAATCCAGACTCCGTCATCGGAAACGGATGGATTTCGGCTGTTGCCGTTGGACGGGATTCCCGTCGCGTCAGAGGAGATCAGCTGCGTTGAACCAGCAACTTGTGCGTAGACTTGCCCATCGATCCCGACGTTTTGGTTGATGATATTGGTCGCGAAGGAATCGAATCCCACCACCGTCCCATCGCCATTGATCGCGGCGGAAAAGGAATCAGCGTTGGCTGATTGGCTAGTCGCCAGTGGAGCCACCGGCGTGACGATCGCATTCGTGCCAGTAAGAGTATGATGGCGGTACGTGTCATTACCTCGCACGTCGAGAGCCACTAACGATTCCGTGGTGCCGAAGGCAACAAAATCGCCTGAACTGGTAATGGATGGTGCAGAATACGTACCAGCATAAAGGGTTTGCCCGCTCGTTGCACGAGCAACGTTACCAGTCTCTATATCCTTGATCAAAACATCTGCTGCTGAGTTGATGTCATTGTCTGTCAAATTGTTGGCGCCGCTGGAAAAGACGATAAAGCGACCGTTTCCGCTGATCATGGGGGCTTGGGAATAAAAGTTGCCCACAACACCATTGACGCTCGTGGATGCCAGCACCAGATTGCCGGTTTGCGTATCCTTGAGGTAGACGTCTGAGAAGGTCTGCGTATCTGCCGGGGAAAAGTTACGGGCCCAGCTTCGAAACGCGACGAAACGACCATCGTTACTGACCGATGGGCTATCCGACCATTCGTCCGAGGCATTGCCCGCCGAGTCGACCGAGACAATAGATAGAGCACCGGTAATCAAGCTTCTTGCAAAGACATCCGCTTGTTCGTTAACGTCATTCGGAACAAGATTCGATGAAGTGCTCGTGAAAACAATCGTAGACCCATCGTCGCTCACTTGGGCGTCAAACGAGGCTCTATTTCCAGGTTGCGATTGGCTTGATGTTGAAACCAGAATCGAAGTGCCAGATTGCACATCGCGAACAAAGACGTCGGTGTTGTTGTTCGTATCGCCGGGAGCGATGAAGTCCGAGGTGCTTTGAAATGCAATGATGCGGCCGTCGAAGCTGAGGCTTGGGCGACTACCAGTTTGCGCAGCGGTGAGGAGGTTTTGGGAAGAGGCCAAATACAACGAGCCCAGCAGAGTATCCTTTACGTAAACGGCACCCGGAACCGAAGTGCTTCCGTCGATGAGATTGGTCCCTTGCGAAACAAATGCAACGAATCGACCATTGCCGCTAATCGTAAAGTCGATGCTGTCCCCGTTGGATTGAATGTTGCTGCTGCTAGTCGAAACGAGCAGGGTTTGGTTGGTACTCAGATCACGAACGAAGATGTCCGTCTTTTCATTGGTATCACCATGAACCAAGTTGGAGGCTTTGGAAGCGAAGACGATTCGGTTTCCATCATCGGATATCTGACGTAGATAGCCTGTGTCTTCCACTGTGTTCGCGAATGGAGAGTCCTGGATCGATGCGGAGACCGTTTGGATTCCGTTGCGAGGCTTATTGACGACAAAGTCTCTCGTCCAAACGCCGCCTGGAATTCCGTTTTCGTCACCATCCAAAAAACTGCCATTGGCATCCAAGATGGAATCTAGAACATGGAGTCGATAAAGATCCTCTTCGAGAGGGGCGAACTCTAGGATTGCTTGGTTGCCTCGCAAGGTTGCGGCTATGGGGCGTACGAATGAGTCGTTGCTACTTAGCCATTGATCTACCCCGGCCCGCTGGAGTGTATAGCTCGAGGTGAGGTCCGCTTCCAGTACTCTGGTATCAAAGGTCACGGTTAAGAAAACGTTGCCTTCGCTGATTTGTCCCGAATCTAGAAAGTTCGCTGAACTAACGACCGCCATCATGGCTCGGTGTTCAAGTGATTCGAGGCGCAAAACGCGGCGCGGTGCCATCAGGCGGGACCGCACTTGCCAAAACGTCCACTTGGTACGCTTTAGCAATGTAGCGCCGAATGCGAATGCGGAATTGTTCAAGAATCTGCGCCAGTCAAACTCAAAAAGCATAGATGTATCGCTGTTTAGGTACCAATTGTTTGGCATGGCATGCGAAACGAATGGCGCGTTCAGAATTGAAAACCTAACAGGCAGTATAGTAGATCAGGTCGCGGAATGGTTGGCTTTTTGAAGAACCATGCGACTCGCAACTCACAGGACGATCATTGCGGTGACCGCGATCGTGTGCGTTTCATCGCTATTCCTGCAGGCGCAACGTCCGTTGGCGTACGGCAAACTACTCGCGACCGAGTACATGTCTCAAGCATGACTGTAGGTTGGCCGTCCGGAATGGAAATCCATCCTCCAGCAATCGATTACAACTGGCGCGTGTGCTGGATAGGAGCATGGCATCGGCCATCTCGCCCAGCAGTATCCTCATCGCAAACGCAGGCGCGGGTAGGATCGAAGGGCGATGGAGTACCTGGCCGAGGGTCGTTGCAAATTGACGATTGTCGACTTGCTCAGGTGCCACAAGATTGTAGGGTCCCGAAGCATTCGGATTGATTGCCAAGTAAAGGAACGCGGCAGCAGCATCATCGACATGGATCCAACTCCAATACTGACGGCCATCGCCGATGGG
>CAIXME010000392.1 GCA_903920425.1 uncultured Pirellula sp.
AACGGATACGTCAATCTCATTGGAGACGAACTGCACGTGACCATCACAGTAGAGTGCATTCACGCCTACTACATGCTTACTGTGCGCAGAAACATTGTGACTAAGGCGACTCCACCAATAAAAATTCCGTTGACGATGAGGGTGCCCACCTCTGCAATCAATTTGCTTGCCATTCGGGTCGCGGATGTGATTGTACATGGTGTGGCCTGCGGGGTACCTCAACATGAGGAACTACGCGGACCGTGGCTTAGCCGTTTTGACGATTTTCTCAAAGCTGTTAGGGGAACGCAAAACATGGTAGCCCGGAAAGTGTCAATGCGATTCGCATCCAGACCGAGGTGCATTCTCAGGGTTTCATGGTGCGGAAGTCGGATACGGACGTCAATCATCTAATGGCTTTGCTCTGAATTTTTTGAATCGCGGATATCCGAAGCGAGAGAACTTGCTTTCGGAAAATGGATATTTGATGTTCTATTCGTTCATCTTTGGATAGAATCGCCGAAGTTCTGACGTTCCTTAATAACTAAACTCACATTGCTTTTCTGGCATTCTGAGTATTCCTGCAATGCGAAAAAACAACTTCGAATAAGTCGAAAATCCAATGTGCAAGAAGTCAATCAATAACGAGGTATCAGCGGTGAAACGATTCGGGCATCTCTTTCTCTTTGCATTTTTCGTTGTCGTTGGTTCAGGCCTTGCGTCTGCCCAAACATCGAAACCCAACATACTCGTCATTATGGGTGACGATGTCGGATGGATGAACGTAGCTTCCTACGGCGGTGATATCTTGGGGGTCAAGACCCCAAACATCGATCGTATTGGAAAAGAAGGTATTCGTCTCACCTCCTTTTACGCACAGCCAAGTTGCACCGCCGGTCGCGCTGCGTTCCTTACAGGCCAACTTCCGGTTCGCACAGGTTTAACGACAGTCGGTACCCCAGGATCGCCCGCCGGTTTGCAAAAAGAAGACATCACGTTGGCGGAAATCCTTAAGTCTAAAGGGTACTCGACGGCTCAATATGGCAAGAACCATCTCGGTGACCTTGAGGAACATCTTCCGCATCGACACGGCTTTGATGAGTATTTCGGCAACTTATACCATTTGAACGGCAATGAGGACCTCGAAGATCCAGATCGTCCAACCGATCCGGAATTCCGCAAAAAGTTTGATCCGCGCGGAGTCATCTCAGGCACCGCCGATGGACCCACAAAGGATGAAGGTCCGTTGACGACAAAACGGATGGAGACCTTTGATGATGAGATCGTATCCAAGTCGCTCGACTTCCTAGATCGCAAAGCGAAAGACAAGAAGCCATTCTTTCTTTGGCACTGCGCAGCTCGATTGCATGTTTTCTTTCATTTCAAGGATGGAGTGCGGGGCAAGTCCCGGGCCGGACGCGAAGATGTTTATGGTGATGCACTCGCAGAGCACGACGGTCACGTTGGTCAGCTACTTTCAAAACTTGAATCAACGGGTCTCGATAAGAACACGATTGTGGTCTACGTGACCGACAACGGAGCCTATCAATACATGTGGCCCGAAGGTGGTACCAGTCCATTCCGAGGCGACAAGGGCACAACATGGGAGGGCGGAGTTCGCGCTCCCTGTATGGTTCGTTGGCCTGGGGCACCAGGAGGCCGCGTTTCAAGCGAGATCGTAGACATGACGGACTTGCTCCCTACATTGGCTTCTGCTGCAGGCGACACTGATTGCGTTGACAAGCTGAAGAAAGGTTCTGACTACAGCGGCAAGAACTACAAGATCCACCTAGATGGTTATGACCAGACCGCGTTGTTTAGCGGCAAGAGCGACAAGTCGGCTCGCAAATTTGTTTTCTACTATGACGAAACGGTTCTTACCGCCATTCGTTATGATTCGTTCAAGATTAGCTTCTCGATTAAAGAGGGCGGACATTGGGACGACCCACTGATTGGCCTTGGCCGTCCCATGATTACGAATCTGCGCATGGATCCCTTCGAGCGTCAGACAGGTGATGTGAACCGTCAGTACGCGGAACACAAAACTTGGGTGCTTACGCCCATCGTTGGGATAGTGGAGAAGCACTTAATGAGCTTTCAAGAGTTCCCTGTCCGTCAGCTTGGATTGAGCGCCCAAATGGGTAAAACCATCGAAGGTATTCAGTCTCAGATCCTCAAGATCAAGCAGCATCAGTAGATCAAAGATCATCCGGTTACGATTAAATAGAAGGTAAGTGAATGAGAGTACAACTTTTGGCTGCTGTGGGATTGTCCATTGCAGGGATCGCACTTGGATGGACCATCGCGACAGCGCAACAACCAAGACAAGTTCCAAGTGTGACGAGTGAAACAGTCAGCTCGGAGAGTCCGCTTGCTACGCTCGATTGGATCGTTGGAGATTGGGCAAGCGAGGGTGGCGATCGCGCTATCGAGTTCAATTGCCATTTCACCAAGAATAGAGCGTTCCTTGTTCGTTCGTTTAAGAACGACTCGGCATCGGATAGTCAATTGTCGGGTATGCAGGTAATTGCTTGGGATCCAAAGAAGTCTTCCATACGATCCTGGACGTTCGATTCGGATGGCGGATTTGGCGAGGACATATGGAGCCAAACGGGAAACCGTTACACGATTCGCGCCACCTACACTTTACCCGACGGTGGTACCGCTTCTGCTGTAAACGTGTTTACGTTCGTGGACAGCGATCGATGCACTTGGAAATCCGTTAGCCGCGAAATTGACGGTGAACTGCAACCAGACACCGACGAAATAGTCCTTGTCCGCAAGACTTCAAACTAAAACCTAAGCGAGCAAATAATTATGTCCAGGAATACACAAACAATTGCCCTTGCTGCAATTGGTCTAGCTACGGCGATTCTAACTGCTGACCATGCTTTCGCCCAACGTGGTCGTGGTGGTAACGGCGGGGGCCGAAGCGCCGGCCATTCAGCGCCTAGCATGGCTGGCCGCGGTAATGCAGGGCCTGCGATGTCGCGACCGAATACTGCTCCTCAAATGCCAGGTAACAATGGCGGCGGTCCCAAGATTGGTAACCAAGGTGGCGGCAGCCCTCGGCCAAATATCGGTGCGGCGGCAAATGCAAAACCCAATGGTGGATTTGAGCGCCCCTCGGCAGGCGCCGGCAATATCGCCAACAAGATTGGTGACAAGCCGACGCTTCCTGGTAAAGCAGACGGACCGAAGATTGGTGGCGAGCGACCAAGTCTCCCCGGAGGCGTAGATCGACCAAACATCGCAACACGGCCAAGCGGGGGTGCTAGCTCCTCTCAGTTGAACGATTTTCTGGGCATTAGCGATCGACCTGCAACCGGTAACGGCACGGTGAACGCGGCAAAAGACAGGCTACCCAACGCCGGCAATTCGGATCGTCCTGCAATCAATACGAACGATGTAACGAAGCTGGGTGATCGAACCAATAATTCAACCAACATCAACGTCGGCAATGTAAACGTCGGTAATTCGATCGAATACTCGAAGAACCAAAAAGCTTGGGTGGATAACCATCATATTACTGGCAATCAGGTACGTATTAACTCGGGCGACCGATATGTAGTGGCGTACACAAATGGAGCGTACCGTCATGGAGTGGTGGGTGGATATCCCTATTACAACGGCTGGAACAATCGAGGTCCATACTATGGCTGGCAACCGGTAACCTACGTTGCCGTCGGTGCTTTTATGGGTGCCGCATGGACTAATACTCCGCCTCAGTATTATGCCTATGGAAACGGTGGAAATGTCTATTACGAAAACAATACAGTTTACGTTGATGGTCAAGCAGTTGGTACGCCTGAGCAGTACGCTGCTCAATCGACGGCCTTGGTCGCTGCGGCACCCGCACAGGTCGACGACACTGAATGGCTGCCTCTCGGAACGTTTGCCTTCACTCGCGAGGGAGTCGATGACTCACAGGCTATGATTGAATTGGCAATCAACAAGCAGGGAGTGCTCGCCGGCACATACTACAACGAAGCAACGCAAGTCTCGCGTTCTCTCAAGGGTACACTCGATAAGAAAACTCAACTCGCAGCGGTTGGATTTGCCGACGGCAAGAACCCTGAAGTGGTTATGGAGACCGGCATCCAAAACCTGACGCAAGACGAAGCCCCCGCTTTGCTTCATCAGGGCAAGGAGCAAGCAACTCCAGTGCTGTTGGTGCGTTTACAGGCTCCTGCGGAAAACGCTGGAAATTGATTCTGTGTCGTAGTCTCATCCCTTACGCAACTCGTTTCGGAACGAGTTCACCGGCTTCGGCCCTTGATTGACAAAAAAGATCCCATGAAACCAATTTTATTGCTTGTTATTAGTATCTCCATTTGTTCACTACTCGTGACCAATAGCAAGGCTCAAGAAATCCTGCCATTTCCGCCCGCTCCATCTGGCTCCACGCCCGGGCTAACGATTCAGGATTCCACCTACAAGAAACGCGTTGAGCCGAAGCGTCTCGCAGAAGGTGCACCGAATATTCTCGTCATCTTGATGGATGACGTGGGACCAGGAACACCCTCGACGTATGGCGGTGAAATCAACACGCCGACGCTTGATCGCGTGTCGAAGATGGGAATCTCCTTTAATCGCTTTCACTCCACCGCGATGTGCTCGCCAACACGAGCCGCACTGCTTACCGGTCGCAATCATACGCGCGTCGGTAATGGTCAGATCGCTGCAATCGCAAATGATTTTGATGGTTTCAGCGGTACGATTCCCAAGTCGTCAGCAACCGTTGCCGAGGTTCTGAAGAACTACGGATACAATACCGGTGCGTGGGGCAAGTGGCACAACACACCCGAAGAACAAATCACGTCGAAGGGACCGTTTGATTACTGGCCGACGGGGTACGGCTTCGAGTACTTTTACGGCTTCCTCGCGGGTGAAGCTTCGCAATATGAGCCCACACTGACTCGCAATACGAATGCGGTCACCGACCATCTTCCCAAAGGCTATCACCTTTCCGATGACATTGCCTCGGACGCAATTAAGTGGTTGCGTGAGCAAAAAGCGTATGCGCCAGACAAGCCGTTTCTAATGTATTGGGCACCAGGCGCTTCGCATGGTCCGCATCAAGTGATGAAGGAATGGGCCGACAAATACAAGGGCAAGTTCGACGATGGCTGGGACAAGTACCGCGAGCGTGTTTTCGCTCGAGCAAAAGCCAAAGGCTGGATTCCACAAAACGCACAACTCACGCCACGGCCAACTTCCATGGCATCGTGGGACTCGATTCCAGATGACGAAAAGCCGTTTCAACGTCGTCTAATGGAAGTCTTTGCCGGATTCACGGAACATGCTGACTACAATGCGGGCCGAGTTATTGACGAGATTGAGAAGCAAGGAAAACTCGACAACACGCTCATTTTCTATGTGTGGGGCGATAATGGTTCATCCGCAGAAGGTCTCTATGGGACCATCAGCGAACAGCTCGCACAGAACGGGATTCCAACCAAGATTTCCCAGCACTTAAAGGCCTTGGATGAGCTTGGTGGCCTTGATGCTCTCGGCGGCCCAAAGACCGACAACATGTATCATGCTGCTTGGGCCTGGGCAGGAAGCACACCATACAAGTCGACGAAGCTCGTTGGTGCGCACTTCGGTGGTACTCGACAGCCGATGGCTATCGCTTGGCCGAAACAAATTAAAGCTGATCCTATCGCAAGGCCCCAGTTTCATCACGTCATCGATATCGTTCCTACCATCTACGAGTTGACGAAGATTACTCCACCCAAAGTTGTCAACGGTTTCGAGCAAGATTCGATTGATGGCGTTAGCATGGCTTACGCCTTTGGCGATGCAAAGGCACCGGGAACTCGCAAGACTCAATTCTTTGACATCATGGCCAGCCGAGGGATTTACCACGACGGTTGGTTCGCCAGTGCGCCAGGCCCTCGCGAACCTTGGGTTGGCGGGCTGCCAAAGGGAATCAAGGAATGGTCGCCACTGACGGACAAGTGGGAGCTCTATAACATCGATGAGGATTGGAGCCAAGCAAACGATCTCGCAGCTTCCAATCCAAAGAAGCTTGAGGAGATGAAGCTCCTCTTCTTGCTAGAATCGACCAAGAACAAAAACTTGCCGATCGGCGGCGGCTTATGGTCCACAGCGATGTTCCATCCCGAGGACGCCCCGGCGTCTTCACTTACCGAATGGACTTTCGATAGTCCAATAACGCGTATGCCAGAGTCGGCAGCCCCCAAACTTGGCAAGGTTGATAGCTTGGTCACGATGGAAGTCGATATGCCTTCCAGTGGCAACGGAGTTCTCTACGCGCTCGCAGGCTTCTCTGGCGGTGTTACCTGCTACGTAAAGGACGGCTTCCTCTGTTACGAGTTTAACTTGTTCGAGGTACAGCGAACCAAGCTCAAGTCCAAAGAAAAACTACCGACCGGCAAGTTGAAAATAGAGGTCGAATCGAAATTGGCAGCCAAGATTGGTGGACCCATGGATGTCTCACTCAAGGTGAACGGCAAGGAAGTGGCCCAAGGGCAAGTACCAGCGGCGATGTCGCTTCACTTCACCTCCAACGCGACGTTCGACATTGGGACTGATTTGGATTCGCCAGTATCGCTCGATTACTTTGACCAAGCACCATTCGTCTTCAACGGGACGATCGGTGCAACAACAATCAAATATTTAAAGAAGTAGGAAGCAGGAAACTTAACAGGGAGGTAGTAGAGGTAACGGAGATTGGAAATCGGTGCTTCCTCGGTTAACTCCTGTTCATTTAACAAATAAAAAAGAATACCGTGCAACCATTATTCGACAGAGCGTCAGCGGTAACCGTATTCATTTTCAGACAGGAAATTTAACAGGAGGAAATAGAGGTAACGGAGATTGGAAATCGGTGCTTCCTCCGTTTCCTCAGTTACCTCCTGTTCAAATACTAAGTAAAAAGGCGAGAAGAGTACCGTGCATCCATTATTCGACAGAGCTTCAGGGCTAACCGAGTTCATTATTGGTAGTGCGATAGAAGTGCATCGCGACAAAGGGCCTGGGTTAATGGAGTCAATCTACGAATGGTGCCTCATGATGGAAATGCAACTACGGAAAATCGATTTTGTCAACCAAAAGCTTGTCGAGATTAACTACAAGGGCTTCACTCGCGAAGAGCCACTCCGATTCGATATCCTTGTTGATGAATGTGTTTTGGTCGAAGTAAAAGCTATCCAACAGGTACTACCAATCCACAAAGCGCAGTTACTGAGCTACATGAAGTTGCTCGATGTTCCCGTCGGACTACTCATCAATTTCCACGAACTGAAACTCGTTGATGGTGTCCATCGACTCCTTCTCCCTGGATCTAACCAATGAAACCAATCGCAATGAAGAAAGCCAGCTCGTACCAGGATTTTGGAAATGAAAAATCCGTCATCATTCTCCGTCCCCTCGGCCTCCTCTTGTTGAAGTCCGTCCTGTTCGTCATCGTTGGATTGCCGGTAGCTGCAGCCCCTCCAGACGACGGCTCGGTACTGCCTTTTCCAACGTCACCTTCCGCTAGTACGGCAGGGCAGACTTTGCAGCAGTCAGTCCACAAGCGTCGCGTCGAGCCGGATCGTTTGGCCAAGGACGCACCCAATGTCCTCATCGTTCTCATTGACGACGCCGGTTTCGGAGTACCAGATACGTTTGGTGGGTTTGCTCACACGCCGACACTGACGCGATTGAAGAACGAAGGTATTAGTTACAATCGCTTTCATACGACATCGATCTGCTCACCCACACGTGCTTCACTTCTAACGGGCCGCAATCATCAACGAGTCGGCAACGGTACGATCGCTGAACGCGCAGTAGATTGGGATGGATACACGGGAGTCATGCCAAAGACCTCTGCAACGGTGGCTGAAGTTCTTAAGAACTATGGTTACAAGACATCTGCGTTCGGCAAATGGCATAACACACCTGCCGACCAGACGACTGCGATGGGTCCATTTACCTATTGGCCAACCAGCTACGGATTTGAGCATTTCTACGGGTTTTTGGCTGGCGAAACATCGCAGTGGGAGCCTCGTCTGGTCGAGAACACAACAGCCATCGAACCGCCCCACGATGAATCGTATCACTTGACCGAAGACATGGCGGACAAAGGTATCACATGGCTGAAGAAGCATCGCGCATTCGCGCCTGACAAACCGTTCTTCATGTACTGGGCTCCTGGAGGCGTGCACGGTCCCCACCACGTGACTCAAGACTGGGCCGACAAATACAAAGGTAAGTTTGACCAAGGCTGGGACAAGCTGCGCGAAGAAATCTTTGCACGGCAGAAAAAGCTGGGTTGGATTCCAGCGGATACTGAACTCACAGCACGGGACAAGACAATGCCAGCCTGGGCCGATATTCCCGAAGCAGAGCGTGCTTTTCAAACTCGCTTGATGGAGATCTATGCTGGTTTCGTCGAACACACCGATGCGCAAGTAGGGAAGCTGATTGAACACTTAGATCAAACCGGCCAGCGAGATAATACGATCGTCTTCTACATTTGGGGAGACAACGGGTCATCTGCCGAAGGACAGAACGGATCTATCAGCGAACTGCTTGCACAGAATCAAATCCCCAACACAATCGCACAGCAGATCAAGGCGCTAGATGAACTCGGCGGGCTCAAAGCGCTCGGTGGTTCATTGACGGATAATATTTATCATGCCGGTTGGGCTTGGGCGGGGAGTACACCTTTCAAAGCGACCAAGTTAGTCGCCTCGCATTTCGGCGGGACCCGGAACCCACTCGTGATTTCATGGCCGAAGAAGATCAAGCCCGACAACACGCCTCGATCGCAATTTTATCACGTCAACGATATTGCTCCGACGCTTTACGAAGTTCTCGGTATCAAGGCTCCAAAGAGAGTAAATGGTTTCGAGCAAGACCCGATCGATGGCGTAAGCATGTTACCTTCCTTTAATGACCCAAAGGCGCCGGACAACAAGCATGTTCAGTACTTTGACAATAATGGTAGCGATGGCATTTACAAAGAAGGCTGGTATGCGTGTACATTCGGACCGCTGACTCCTTGGTTGAATGCGCAGAAAGGGCTCGCTGAATGGGACTCATCGAAAGATGTCTGGGAGTTATATGACCTAACTAAGGATTTTTCGCAAAAGAACGACCTGGCGAAGGTGCATCCCGAAAAGCTCCAGGAGATGAAAAAGCTCTTTCTCGAACAGGCCAAAGACAACAAGGTATTCCCTATCGGAGCGGGCATTTGGCTTCGCCTTCATCCCGAAGACCGAATCAAGTCGCCATATACCAGCTGGAGCTTCGACGATACCACCAGACGTATGCCTGAGTTCACCGCACCGGCAGTTGGTAACAGCAACAATACCGTGACGATTGAGCTTGAGTGTGGCGAGAATGCCAGTGGAGTCCTCTATGCACTTGGTGGTGCTGGCGGTGGCCTCACTTGTTATATGGATAATGGGCATCTCGTTTTCGAATACAACCTGATGATCATTGATCGTTCGATTGCTAGATCACAAGAAAAGATTACCCCTGGTAAGCATACCATCCTTGTCGAGACGAACTTAAAGATACCTCGACCAGGCGCGCCAGCTGATGTCGTGCTGAGTGTCGATGGAAAGGAGATCGCGAGAACAAGTCCCAAAATGACCGTTCCTGCTGCTTTCACCGCGAGTGAAAGTTTCGACGTTGGCGTTGATCTCGGTTCTCCTGTTTCCCGCGACTATTTCGAACGAAGGCCTTTCCAATTCGACGGCAAAATTTCTAAAGTAGCAGTAGAACTAAAATCAGAGTCGAAATAGACGAGGGTCAGGTTAAGCCAGCCTATTAGAGAGCGTTTGTCGCGGATACTCGTCGAACAGCTCTCGATAGGAAGCGGCAAAGCGCCCTCCATGGTTAAACCCCCACCGTCTAGCGACATCCTCGACAGAAATGTAGGGATAGGCTGTTTGCAATTCTTTTCGAACGCGATGCAATCTCGCGTTAATTAGCCACCGCTGAGGATTGATCCCAAAGATTTCTTTGAAATAGTACTCGAGAGACCGCTCGTTGGTTCCTGATGCGGCGACGAGGTCATGGATCGAGAAGGAATCTTGCAGATGTTCACTTAAAAACGCTTCGCATCGACGGATCAAATTCAACTTGTTGCCAGCAGCATTGATGGTTCGTCGATCGGTATCCCCTGTCGCAGAGGAAATCGCAAGTACAACCTTTCTCATTAGCTGCTGTTGAATGTGCTCGGCATGCATGAGAGGCTGCAACGACGGACTCCTACGTCCTAAGTCAAACGCAGCATCAAATGACGAGTGAAGATCCTCAAACAAACTGGGGTGCAATTGAAGGTTTAGGAACCCGCTTTTCGGAATACTGATGCTGTGCCCATTAACATCCAATGAGCAACGATCAAGATCGACTGGGCGGACTTGAAATGCATACCAGGCCGCATTCGGAGCAGATCGATAGTCCACGGATGAACCTTCGGCATAAAGTTGAATGTCACTGGTCTTCAAAAATGAACCGTTGACCCACGCAGGCTCATCGATTTGCAATGTGAATCCAAAATTGATCCAACCTTTAGGAATAGCACCTCTTCCAAATCCTGGTAAAGAGTAAGACCCTCGATCCAGTCTGCTTGAGGGCAAGATCAATCTATCCAGTTTCGCGCGGAATCGTCCCCCCCGAAGCAACCGTTGCTCGAAGTCAGCGCCCGCGATAATCTCACTGTTACCGGAACAGTCAAAGGAATCGAATGCGAACGAGTGATAAACTAAAGTCATCCAAGATCTCCATGTACCGAAACGAGACTTAAGCCTTGCTATTCTCAGTCTAGACGGAGATGAGGGAAGCGAACAAGCATCAATGTCAACTGTAAGGTCTCAAAGTAGCATAACGACAACGAATGGGCAAATTCCTTGCCTGTCGCGACTTAGTACTGTGAGACGCTTAGAGTCGATCCCTATTGCCATTACTCGATCGATTGGAGCTCGACCCACTTCAAGAATTCATTGAAGACTTCCGCGAAATGCGAGTTGGTTCCGGTGACTCTTCCATCCTTGTCTGTTATTCGTTCCACGAATGAGTGTTCGTAGGGATAGACTCGATATGTCAAGTTTCTTCGGCCCCTTTTTGCGAACTCCAACGGAATGTAGTCGGCGCTGACGATCGATGTATTTTTATCGAGTGAACAACACGCAACGAAAATTGGGGACTTTACTTTGAGCAAATGCTCCAAAGGCGCACTGCTACAAAAACTGGACCAACGCTTGTAGGTGTGCCCCATCCAAAATTTTTCAACCGAATTGGGGTCAGCATAGATCTCTTTGGCAGCGTCGATGAGCTGATCGATTTCCGTTTGGGCGTCCGTGGCAGACAATTCGCCTCGTTCCGCCCTCATACGTGCTGCGATGGTAAAGTCGTAGAACTGATTGAGTCCGTTCCCAACGAACAAGCCGACATGAGTGATTCGAGGTTCGATCGAAGCAAGTTTTGCTGCTACATGAAAGCCTTCGGATATTCCTATGACAATCAACTTGCTCGGTTTCAACCCTCGCAAACCAAGCAATTCATCAATGACTTTCTTTGCTGAATCGACTCGCCAATCCAACGAAAGCCTTCGAGTGTATTCCTCGGGCGGATCGTAGATTGGCATACCAGTCGAATTGTCCATCTCCATGTCATCAACAAACGGTACGCCAGGCTTGCTGATGAGAACCAAATTGAAATTGGCTAGTACCGTCTTGTCTTGGAGCATGACGGTTGACCCGTAACCTTGCTTCATGCGTTGGAATAGCGGGTAGGGACCAGAACCATCCAAATACAAGAGGATCGGTTTGTTCGGGTCAGCACCTTCGTTTCGAATGTAGTAGTTGACTTTACCTAGTGCCGTGTCATCGATGGAGTGGGCCTCATAGCCAAGCTTTTCTGGACTTAGAATGGGGGCTTGCGCCATCGCAGTAGCGCTCCACAGGACAAAAAGCAAAACCACGGTACTTTTACGAAACATCGGGAAACCTCAAGCAGCCTGTGACATTAAAACAGAACCTATCCTAGTTGATCGGTTTGGGCCAAAAGTCACCGCCATTGTTGTTTACCCTCAGGTTTTCCTTTACGTTTTCAGGTGAAATTCCAACTCATGGGTACGGCATGTCTCATTTAGTAAAAATGGCGAGTCACCTGAACTCATTTTCGCTTTTCCATCGCAGCATCATTGGTCCCAACAATATTGTCGCTCGCTCACTTTAGGACTTCTGTCGCTAGCGGGCTACCGTGAAGCCATGCTCGCATCCAACATCGATTCTTCCCTGGCATGTTGCCAGGAAAGAAGTAAGAAAAGGGGCGATGGCTTGTGTGCTGCTCCGTTATAGACCAGCTGGTACAGAACCAGTCTTCGCCCCGAAGAAAGCGGTTTTACAGGTCTGGACTTATGGGTAATGACGAGGCCTCAATCGCTCAGTCGTTTCCTGTGTCTCGCACTTCATACGATCCGTTTCCTTTGTCAATTACCTCCACGGTTTTTGGCATCGGAGCAGATACTTCGAAGTAAGCTAACTTTCCTTCTACGAAGATGAAACGATAGCCTTTGCGGACGTAAAGTAGTTCTTCATCAGGATTGCCTGATTGCACGTCTGGTTGGCCATATTTGGTGATTACATCAGCCCTGGTTGCTCCTAGCTTTATTCCGGCATCGGTCTTGCCCACAAAGTCTTGGGCCATCACCCCTCGCACCTGCTTTCCGTAGCATTTGATCGATCCCAGTCCATGCAATCCAATCGTCAAGTCGAAGCCACCCGAGGGATACTTCATTTCAACGAAGTCGGTATCAGCCAGCATTCTCTTGGTGTTATCGGGATTGGTAATTTCTCTGCCTGGAATGTGCGTTTCACGAATCGAGTCGGGCTGTCCCAATATGGAAATGACTACTTCCTTCGAGCTTCCAAGAGCCACACCACCTATGCCCGCTTCTGGGGATACGATCAAGTCCGACTCGAGGAACTGTTTGCGGTTGCTAGGGCGCGAGGACTCAGTGAGTTGATATTCGCCAGGAGGAGTGGTCGA
>CAIXME010000393.1 GCA_903920425.1 uncultured Pirellula sp.
CACCATGCATTGCCTTGGTAGAAGACGCGAACAGAGTCGTGGTTTGACCTATGATGTCATTTTTAAATGACGCGATCAAGTTTGAGCCTCCCGCGGGCGCGTGCGCGCGAGGCTTCAATTGTTCGTTCGGTAAAATCGAGATTGTGGGCATGACCAAATTCTAGGCCTTGCAGAACGGCGGTGCAACGTTTTGGATGCTCGTCCAATGGTTTATTTGGGTAGATATCGAATTGCAACGTTGTGACAAACGCGTCCTTTGCGGTCGCAGAAAGGAGCTACATGCGGGCTCAATCGTTCAGCTAAACGACTGGAGCATCCAACACTGCCGTTAGCAAAGGAACGCTAGTGGCGGTCAGTTCTTTGTCAAAAGTCTAAGGCGCGATGAGGTTCAGGCCTCCCGCGTGCGCGCGAGGCTTCGCGTAGCCGATAGGCTCCATGCCCTTGGCCAGTCTGTCGCTCAGCGCCCATTTTTCGCCATCTCAGTTCTTTCGTGACTGACAGACCAGCGGCCAAGAATGTGTCTCAACGCGGGCAACTTCGATCCATCTTCGACCCGGTTGTGGGCGAATGGAGATTGCGTCTTGTTGGGAACAGCACTTTCGCCAGCTTTTAGGACCAAGTATTGCGAAGTTGTAGCCTCACGCTTCAGTGTATAGAACTGTCAATCACTTTTAAGAGACCTGACCCAGACCTGACCCTATATTTCTTTTCCATTACTGTCTGGGGGATATTTCCGATTCTTTCTTAGGTTCCTTCTCTTTGAACCTAGCACCGAAATGCTTTTTCAGAAATTCACTTGTGGGACAACCGTTGGAGCTTAGGTAGGGACTGTTTTCGAACATATAAACTTCTGCAATCGTCTTTCCTTCTAAAGTTGGTGACTCGAAATTCGTTCGAAATCGAACTAAAACTATAAGTTCTAAGCTTTTGAGTTTTTCAATCTCAGGAAGGATGAGATCCATTTTGGATGGATCAATAATGACAAGCGTTCGAAGATTTACCTGCTTCCGCAAGTCAATAAGTAGCTCATTTGTTAAAAAACGTCCTGGAATCCATAACGAGTTCAGCGATTTGTTTCGATTCACCAGTGAGCTCAGCTCTTTTATGGTTACAAACTTTACGTCTTTGTCGTACGCACTATCATCAATCTTTAAAAAGCGAATATCCTTTTCGCTTTCGGTCAATTTCCAATCATGTTGCTCTGGGTCAAGGATCTGCAGTAACGTCTGTGTTTCCTCCTGAGCAAGAGATTGAATCGTTAGCCCTGGAAGTAAGCAGATGAATAGAATGCCAATGGCTCCCAAGCGGTTGATATTCGAAACCAGCATCATAATCTCTTCCTGCACGAGGGGCATGGCGGGTAACCAGGGGTCGTTGGTGAGATAGGAATAACCGGATGGGGGTGCTGACCTTGCCCGTCATCCAGTGCCCCGGTTGGCATCTCTTCAAGTGTCACGGACGAGGTCGTATTGCCGCATTCCGTAACACCAATTTTGAACCTGAACACTTGAGCTATTCTTACACCGCGTCCATCTCTTTGCGCTGAACCCAGTAGCCCCGTACCGTTGAGTTCTCCGCCAGTACAGGCAACCGATCCAATCGGAACAACTGCGTATGCCGTTCCCCAATCCCCGGGGCCTGCTAGGTTTCCATTACGCGGTAGAAATTGTAATGGAATAAACGGACTATTCGGATAATAGTTTGCTGGATTATCTTCTGGCGCAGGAAAAGAATCAGTTACCGGGTAGTATATCCCAAAAATACTAGCAGGAGATGCGTACTCTCCTGTTAACTGTGCTGTGTAGGTCAAGCGAAATTTTATTTCACCAGTACAATTGCCATCGCAGTCTTTCCGGCAATTATTCTCATCGATTGCAATGTCAATACAAATTCGTGCGGTCTCATAGGTACGTTCCTCATCGTCGCCTCCTCTTGACCAGCATCCTCCACCGACGCTTCGTTTTGTAACTGGACCATCCTGCAAGGGCGGCTCGAATTCTGCCAACCCACTAGGATCAACTCGTTTAAAAATCCTACCCCGTACAAATGTATAGAGTCCTAAGCTCCGCCCAGCGTAACCCAATGGATCCCTGCTCAAGAACCTTCCCGACATCGCACTCAGCCATCGAGCTCTGAAGTGAAACAGGCCGAGTGTAACGTCCCATTCACGTCCAGTGTAGGTATATCGGTTGCCAGCTGCGGAGCTTGTTTGCACAGTCCCTGATGCGTTCAAGAATGTTGGTTGTCCGTAGGCTGTGTAGGCGTAGCGTTCGCTTACGTTGCCGCTGGAGTCGCTTAAAGCGGTAACGCTATATTGCTGGTTCCCATGATAGAGTGTCATGACCCCGACACACGCAGATGCCTCTTCACCATGCACTTCCTTGGCGGAAGACGCAAGCGAAGTCGCGGATTGACCTATGATGTCATTTTTAAATGACGCGATCAGGTTTGGGCCTCCCGCGGGCGCGTGCGCGCGAGGCTTCAATTGTTCGTTCGGTAAAGTTGAGATTGTGGGCATAGATAAATTTTAGACCTTGCAGTACGGCGCTGCAACGTTTTGGATGCTCGTCGATCGGAATATTTGTTTGGATGCTTGTGCAATATCGAAACAGCTGTGTTTAAACGACCAAGCTCATTTGATTGCATTCTGCTCGGTAAGGTCGCGCGCAACTTAGCTGGAATGCTGACTTAGGGTCGTTCTTTGCTGTCCACTGCCAACCCAATCCTCCGCTCAACGGCCGATGGCGATCAGGCTGGCTTGTATGGCATCCCAGCCAGTCAATCGGCGGCATCCTTGACTAGCGTTTTCAGTTCTTATCTTAGCGACAGACCAGCTGACTTGGGTGCGTCTTGCAGCGGGCAACTTCGATCGATGTTCGGTGCAGTTGCGGGCCAATGGAGATTGCATCTTGTCGGGAATAGCACTTTCGCCCGCTTTTAGAACCAAATATTGCGAAGTTGTAGCCGCACGCTTCGGTGCATTGAACTGTCAATCACTTTTTATTAGACCTGACCGACCTGACTCCTTATTCCTTTTTCATTGGGGGCCTGGTTTCATTCATTGGCCAATCGCCTACCGGACCGCCGAACACCAACGCTACGCCGCCGCCTTGCAACAGAGGTGGCCTGTCCCGATCGGGCCTTTGGGGGCCCGAGCTACTACACTCTTTAAGCGGAATTCGGCTTCCTGCCTCATCGGTACTCACGCGGACGTCCTGTCCTGGCTACGGCGGTCGCACGGTCCTACGGCATCGTGCCTTCGTACACGCGGTCGGCAGTCGCGATGATGAAGAGCCTACGTTGGATTCGAGACATGGCGTGCCAGAGTTGCCATTAATTGAAGCGGGGCCTTGAGGTTCGATCATCATCACTCGTGCCCGTCGCTCGTACGCCAGCCTTCGCTGGGCGGGACTCGCTACGCTCGGTCTGATTGACATCGGCCTCGCTAGATCCCTGACATTGAAGCATGCTTGGCCGTTCATTCAAACTTCTCAAATCGAATTTCGTACTTCATTCTCCGCTCTCCTGCCGATTGTCAATCAGACTGGCATCCTTGCCATCCCGCCCTGTCAAAGCTCAGCGTCCATGCTTCGCCATCTCAGTTCTTTGCTTTACTGACAGACCAGCGGCCACGCGTGCGTCTTGCAACGGGCAACTCCGATCTAAGTGCATGTCGGTGCGGCGGCGACCGTCATTTTCTATTCGTTGGAAGCCAAACTGTCGCCGCCTGTTCATCGCGGTAGCAAGCAACCATTATTGGCAATCAATGACTCCTGACACCTTTGTTCTGACCCCATACGCTTCGGTGCAGCGGACTGCTAATCGCGTTTAAGAAACCTGACCCCTTTTTCTTTTTTCAAGATGTCCTGGGAGATTGCTGGGCGTCCACTTGTAGCGTTCTAAACAAACAAGAACTAGGCCCCGCTTTGGAGTACGAACGACATCAACATCACAAGTGCAAACAATGTCAACACGCTCGCCGATACAATCGTGGTGGAAAGGCTTCGGAAACCAAGCAAATAGGCGAAAAGAACACATACGCCCACTAACGGGATGAGACGCCAAAGTATCGTTTCCTCCCAAATCCTGCTTATGCCAAACACTTCTCTATGAACCAGCGTCCAAATAAAACAAAAGCCGAACAGAATCATCACTGCATCTGTGAAAACGAAAAGCTGTTTCGATCGATTCACAGAATCATACGCTTCGTATGGATTCTCCATCATCTTTTCCATGGTCCCTGAACGCATGGCATCCCACCATTTGTAGGACGCACATCTTCATAACGATCAAGAAGACCAAGTGTTTCATTTGGATCAAGCTGCTTTGCGCAATCGTAAGGCAGCACATCATCCTGACGATGGTTATCATTGTAAAAAGTACCACAGCCTCCCGAATAACGATCTGCGCTGCCAGCTGCTGGAGGAGTTGTAAGTAGATTGCCGTTCGCATCATAAGTACATTGATTACCAGGTTGACAATTGTCCGGACAATTGTTCTCCCGCAACTCGTAGGTCATACCCGGATGATAACCCCCGTTAAATGCTGGTTTCATAAAGCCAGGCGGTGCAGTCGGACAGATCTTGTGATCAACTCTATCCTTAGTGAAATAACCGAAGCAGTATTTGTAAGGGGGATCAAAACACGATAAGTTGCAGGGGCAGGGCTTCACCTTTGGCAACCAGCTCTGAAGTTCCGCAACTTCGGTTCGATACCATGCGCGGAAGTTATCCAACGTACATGGTCCAGTCCAATTAGGAGTGCAACCAGCCCATCCAAGTGGATCGACCTTTTTAGTGGGCATATCTCGAACGTACCCATAAACATTCGATCCATCGACAAATCCCATAGGGTCTCTGGTGAGGAACCTCCCCGACATCCCGCTCATCCATCGAGCTCTGAAGTGGTACAGGCCGAGTGTTGCATCCCACTCACGGCCCGTGAAGGTGTATCGGTTGCTTGCAGCAGAGCTTGTTTGCACAGTCCCTGATGCGTTCAAGAATGTGGGTTGTCCATAGGCTGTATAGGCGTAACGTTCGCTTATGTTGCCGCTGGAGTCGCTTAAAGCGGTAACGCTAAACTGCTGGTTCCCATGATAGAGTGTCGTGCCCCCGACATTTGCAGATGCCTCATCACCATGCACTACCTTGGTGGAAGACGCAAACGAAGTCGCGGATTGACCTATGATGTCATTTTTAAATGACGCGATCAAGTTCGAGCCTCCCGCGGGCGCGTGCGCGCGAGGCTTCAATTGTTCGTTCGGTGAAATCGAGATTGTGGGCATGACCAGATTCTAAGTGTCCCTGGATTCATCCGCAACAACCTGGGCACTTTCCGTTATCGATATTTGTTTGGGACCAGATCTCCGTTGTATGCCTCAAAAGCGAGGGCTCTTTAGTAGATGCTTCTGGGCATGCTTCTGTAATTCCTAACATCTCATTGGACCGACCTAACACTGCGTTTCAACATCCAGTGATTGGGCCGGTGCAATTGCGCGGTAATCTCGATTAAGAGACTTGACCCGACTTGGCCCCCTATCTTTTCAGTCAACTCAAAGCTCTGAAACGTCATCAAATTTTTCGTTTGCAGCCTCCAGAAAATCCGGCCATTCCTTCATGGCATGTTCTACTTCAACTTTGTTAGGGAAATTGACA
>CAIXME010000394.1 GCA_903920425.1 uncultured Pirellula sp.
GGTCCCATCATCCCCTTTGGAATGAGCGAGGCCGAGGATCTCCAGCCCTTTGAGCGACTCAGGCGCAAATCCGAGCAAAAGCGATCCACTGTCGCCTGGCTCGATCAACGACCGGTCGGTCATAGGGCTGACAATGATTTGACCATGCATGTAATGCGACGGACGCACGACAACACTGCCATGGGTAGACCTGATTACCCCCATACCGGTATTGAGACCCGAGCGAGCGCCGATGATGAACACAATACGACCGATGCTGGGAACACCAAACCGCAGGGCCATATCAAGCCAATTTTGGTCGGGCCCCAATAACTTGACTTGTGCTGTAGCGTTTTTCAGCTCAACAATGGCGACATCCATCGTCTCATCGCGGACCACGTTTTCAACGCGATTCACCTCCCCAACCACCGGACCATTCGACACGGGAGGATGGACTATACTCTTGGTCGAAAATCCCAGGTCATCATCCAGCGCATTGACGGGATATGTCAGGGACGATTGGCCCACGACGTGAGCGTTGGTCAACAGTACGAGCTTGCCGTTTCGATAAACCGGCAACCCCAGCGTACCCCAGTTCTCCAGTGTATCTTCATTTGCAATCGCAATTCCTCCTCGCAACGGATCGTACACCGATGCAGGTGCGACATCGCCATGATCCAGAACTCTTGCACTGGAAACGCGTTCCAGATTCCGAGTCGCGATGGTGTCGTATCTGCGTTGCAACACGTCCACAGGAACACCATCAATCGAACTGCCGAAAAGCCGCTGAATGCGTGCATCGCGAGGGTTCGCATACTTGGTATCAACATGAATACGGATGCATATCTCTAAGGGCAGAGCAACAGAATCGTTCTTGCGTCGATAACCGACGTGGAGGCCGTTGACTTCAGGAAAACCCATGAGAGACAATCGATGGCTTTTCAAGACTTGCTCTGCGCGAAAGCGTTGCTCAAAGAGAGTCTCGAATCGATGACTTTCGGCCTTCTTCATCTCCTCCAACCAACCCGGCATATGCCCTGCCAAGGATTGTTCCCAATCGTGCGAGGAGAGGATCTCGCCAATCGAACCCGCTGACCACTCGCTGCGTCCTGCCGCGGCCCCTGCCTGCTTTACCGGATTTCCCGTCAGCTTTACCCGTTTGCCTGTTTGCTTTGCCGTTTTGCTTTTTGCGGGCGTGCTTCGAGTGCTCTTCGAGGATTTCTTTGCCATCAGTCTATACCTCTGCTAACGGTTCAGGATTGGATCAGCTGTGTTGAATCCGTCGGTCGCGCGATCGTAACTGGGTGTGATTCCACAAACGTTGCAATTGTTGAGATGCTGATTGACAAAGCATTCCATTTGCTGCTCGTAGTCCGCGGCATTGATGTCGAACCGCTGGTATGCAACCGTACGCGTAACAGGAATGATCGACGGCTTTACCGATTTCGCCGCCGCGACGTTTTCAGCAGACGTCGGCGTTGAGAACGATTTGACAATAGTCCCAACGAGATTGGCACTATCCTCGAGTGTATTATCTTCTAATTTGCTATTAACGGATTTTAGATAGTGAGCATCGTTGTACTCGAGAGTTAAATCGAGGGTTCCAGAAGCTGGCCGTTTGAAATCGACCATGACGATTTGGTCTGTCATCACCTCTTTTTGGCGAACTGAGTACAGTTTCGTTCCGATCGATAACTCAGTCCAACGACCTCCCTCTAATTTCAAGTAATACGTCTCATCAATGAAGATATCGGTGTGAGTTTGAACCTTGAGTTTGACCGGAGTCCCTTTGAAAGGTCTTGCTCGATCCCATATCTTGACTCGACCGTTGGAGTCCCCAACGAACGAATTGTCATCAAATCGGCTGATAGGCGTACTAGAAAATGATGCGCAACCCTGGGCAATCACCATCAGCAATACCACCCAGCACCAACGCCTTTGAAGTCTATGCTCTCGGCGCTTCATGATGGCACCTGTACGCTTTCTACGACTGTAGAATGCGACGGTGGGGCGCATTCTTGCCCCTGGCACGCGTGGCAGTTGTTCATATGCATTGAAACGAAAGTGGTAAGCTCCGATTCAAAGTTAGGATCCGAGACATCAAACCTCTTCCATGCTACCGTCCTAACAATTTCCGATAGATTCTCGGGCGACGTCGCGACCTCTTTCCCTGTTCTCTTTGCAGCGGTTTGCGACGCATTGAGATTGACTATTCCTAACGACGGCACAATGTCTTGCAATATCTTGTCAACGGTTTTGATCGTCTGATCATCCACATCGTATTGCACCTTTGAGAAGAATTGCTGGTCTCGCGCTTCAGGATTCTTGGACTGAAATCCCATCTTGTAGTCGAGAGTCCCAGCGGCAGGTCGTTTTGGATCGACCGAGATGATCTTATCTGAATAGACGTAATCTGACGCAACCGACAGATGCCTACTCGTCAACGCAACAGGCGTCATGTCCGCGGCATGAAAGAAGAGTGTTTCTTTGATGGCCACATCGACATGCGTCGGAATTCGGACCGTTACCGGAATTCCTTTAAAGGGCTTTGCAGCTTGAAAGGGCTTCGTTGCCCCGTTCGAATTCCCTAGCATTTGATCTTGATCAGTCCGTTGCAGCATCGTGCTGGTCGTCGATGTACAGCCAATCGTCAGCAGGCAAACGAAGACCGAACCCAATCGCAACAGACCGATCCGCGTTGAACTTGGCGAGGCGGGCATGACAAACTCCTTTCGAATCTCACAACATCTTGATGTGCAGATTCGATTATCGGATTACCGTCATTATCCCTATATCAAGACATTGCCTCACGTTTTAACAACAGCCAATCGGGCTGTTTTAACTGGAACAAGCGTTAAGGTTTATGGCTAGCATTGCGCACCAGCTGTTTCCTAGGATATCACCGATCCAGCGCGTCAAATAAAAAACTCGCCTTGATCTAATATGATCAAGGCGAGTTTTATTCTGGATAATACTCTCTCAACGCAAAGAGGTATCGTTACTTCTTGCGATCAAATTTGAGCCCAGGGTCATTGGCGGGTGAACCAGAGATCAAGAAATTCCAGCTGTCAGGTCCGTTGGATTTTACGGCGCCAGCTACGGTCCCTTGGTCCGGTGTTTGTAACGAAATACCGTCTGCTGCCGAACTCAAATCACCCTTCAACTCGATCGCTGTCTGTCCCTTTTCACTTGCTGTCCAAGTGAACTTGGAATCTTCCGTGATGCTGAGGGTAATCATGCTGTCGTTTGCTTTTGCGGTCCAAACTCCAACAAGGTCTGTCTCTGCAGGACTGGCGTCAGCAGTATTACCCGCCGTTGTCGTCGGTGTCGGCGCAGCGGGAGTTGCAGGAGCTGGAACCGTCTCAGGGGCCAATGCCGTCAACATCCGTTTCGCTGTCACATCTTTGGGCTGTGCTTTCACGACTACCTTGAGGGCGTCGACTGCCGCATCTTTCGCACCGGTCACGAGGTAGTGGTACGCGAGCACGAAGTGCGAAGGTGCATCGGTTGGGTTGCTAACGCAATAGGACTCAAGAGCACGGAACTGCTTTGTGTAATCATTTGCATCTCCGTATAGACCACTCATCGTCGTCCAGTCCATCCCAGGCGCCGCGGACAATAGAGAGTTTAGGCCTGCAGCAGCCGCGCTATAGTCAGCCGTCGCAAACAATGCCAAGCACCGAGTCTCGTGAACCACGGGGTCGCCGGGCAACTTTTTGAGAGCCGCATTGAACTCAGCCAACGCATTGGCATAGGCTCCCGACTTGAATTGGTCCAATCCCTTATCAAATGCAGCCAAGGCTACATCCTGATCGTTGTTTACCTGAGTCGCTTGGGAATCTCCACCTTGTGAAGTGGAATCCGAAGAAACATAGTTGTTTACGACGACAGGCTGGGAATAGTCATACGGCACCGACTGAGCAACGGCAGGCGTTGCATAATAAGGATTGTAGTAAGCCGTATTGTACCCCCACCCGGTTGTGAACGAGTTCAAGCCCCAGCCCACAGCACCCCAAGCGACAGGCGCATACCAGCTGCTGCCCCAATATCCGTGCCAACAGCCGTTGTACCAATTGTGATGATTGTTGATGCAATTGTGATTCCAATTGTTATGCCAATCGTTTCCATTGAGCCCCCAGCTTGGCCGTGAGTACCCCGGATCCAAATCCCAGTTAGGTCGATTGGGATAACGGTTTCCAACGTTGACAGTGTTGCCGATATTGATGTTGTTGCCGCTACCGTTCCCTATGTTAGGACGGTTGATTGGCCGATTCACAATATTGTTGTTATTGCCGTTTCCGATGTTCGGCCGATCGACGTTCCAACCTGGTTTGTTTCCGCCAATGACAGGTCGATCGTTGGGACGGTTGCCTGGTCGGTTACCGGGTCGGTTATCGCCACCAAAGTTGGGGCGATCCACACCGATGCCTGGGCGATTTCCACCACCGATAGTCGGCGGCTTTACCGTGCCAGGCAGTGTGGTTGGTCGGTCGCCGCCGACACCTGGTCTCGTTATGTTACCTGGCAAAGTCGTAGGCCTATTGCCCACGCCAGGTAGCGTCGAAGGTTTGTTGATGTCGCCAGGCAATGTTGAGGGCTTGTTGATAACGCCCGGCAGTGTTGAGGGTCTGTTTGTGATGCCCGGCAACGTCGCTGGCTTGTTCACATTGCCCAGGGTTGGTCGATCTCCGATCGAAGGTCGATTGCCTCCGTTCCCAGTACCTGGCAGTTTATTGCCGACTCCAGGGGCGGGTCTGGTAGTGATTCCAGGAGTGCCTGGCAGCGTTGCAGGTCGATTTCCTGAATTTGGAAACGAAGGACGCGTCGTTCCTGGAGTGGTACTTCCAGGAAGCGTTGTTGGCCTCGAGATGTTTCCTGCGCCGCCCAAGGATGGTCGATTCACTCCAATGTTTCCGCCACCAACCGAATTGGGCATGGATGGCCGGCTTGGAATCGAGGGTTTCGCGTTCGCATTTCCAAAGGTTGGTTTTTGAAAATTGGGTGTACTTGGCCGAGTGGACGGCATGTTGGGACGCGACATGGCAGGTGCGCTAGGTCTCGCGGTCGGCATGCTGGGGCGAGCACCGCCACCTCCAACTGCTCCCATCGAAGGCCTGCCTCCGCCGCCACCCATTCGGGCACCTCCGCCTCCACCTCCACCGCCACGTCCTCGTTGTCCGAACACATCTGTTGTCAGAAGTCCGCCAAAAGCCATCAGGCTGGCGATCCCCAACAACAATCTCATTTTGAAAACTCGCATTGTATTTCTCCTAGGATTTTTGTTGGTTTACTTGGCCGAAGCAGATGCTGGAGTCGGCGGTTGCTTGACGATCGTAATTTCGTAATCATCTTGCACGCTATTTCCAACGACACGGTTCGTTCCTGACATGACATAACGACCGTTATCGCCAATCTTGATCGTGACGATTGCTGCGCCCGTCAAGCCATCTGGCATGACAGCGTTCGAGCGAACAATCCAAGCATCGTCGGTTTGAGTCCAAGTCGACTCAGCGAAACCTCCGTCAGAGTCAAACATCCATGATCTTGGCTTGCCCAAAATCGGATCCCATCCGATACGCTGGGTGCTCTTCATCACTGTTTGATCTTCCTTGGTAACCAAAAAGTCACCCAAGATAAAGTTCCTGTCTTCCGACCACTTGTATGTAATCTTGACCCGAGCATCTGCCCCTTCGTTGATCCAATCACCGACGAGCCATTCCAAAGGCGCAAGCAAGTCACCTGCAGTTGGAACAACTTCTTCTGCGTAATCACGCACGGAAACGATCCGCCAACTTTGCTCCGATTTCGCAAAGACCGTTATGTAGCGAACCTGTGCCACATCTCCTCCTTTGCTTGTCGTCGTTCGAATCCCCTCTTCGACTGCTACGGGCCCCACGATTCGTACGGATTCGATCTCGGAGCTCACTTGTGTTTCAGGGAACTTCTCAAAGAACTTAGTCAACAGTTCCTTGATGGCGGCCTGACCTTGATAGACGTTTCCTTGTTCGTCGATGAGTTCACCTTTGCTCAGGAACATGGCCGCAACATCGCTTGCTTTCCCAGCATTGAATGCGTCGGTTAGTTTCTTGGATTCAATTCGGACCTCAGCAACCGCTTGTTCATCCTGCCCTTCGACGCGGTGGACGGACCATGCCAGGCACAACGAAAGCGTTGCTACCCCAAAAAGTCGTAGGATACGAAAACTCATAGATAGGTCCTCACTGTGTAATTGCGAAACTTCTAAACAAGAAAGAAAGGATGGTTGCCGCCAACAGCAACGTCAAAGGATCGCTTCATTCTATGCGATCAACTTCGTTTACCATACTGTTAACAAAAAACAATCAATCGCAATCGCCGATATCCATGCCCGAAGAGCCATGTACTGGGACTTCGTTCGGTTTTCCGAACCCAGGAATGCACTTATGAAATTCACTCAAGCATATGAAAGTCCGACTTTCCCAGTGAATTGGGTTAGAGAAGAAATAAGGATGAAATCGTATTCCTTCAGTTCTGTCTCTTCTGCTTTTGAACCGCGGCAATGAACTTGAATCGTTTTCACAGATTGAACGATCCGCGGGAAAGTCCGGCTATACCCTTGGCTGCCGCTCTGCCGCCACTTTTCTGAAGCGTTCGTTCAAGCGTCTCACATTGGCACGGGGTAGGTTTGTATCTATGGAGTCTCTCGGTGTAAATCGGATTCCTTGACCAAAAACAATCAGCATCCCAATATCACCCGCCGAAGATCCTCGGAACGGACCTTGCTGCCCAATCGTAGTGTTCGGTTAATCATGTTCAATCTCAAAGGGTATGCAGGCTCGCCATCAAAGCGAATCGCGATGTGGACATCGCAATTGAATCATCCTTTGAACGCAGTGATGAAATCGAAAAGGACTTGTAGGTCAGGTGTTTGCTCGCGATCCCTGATCGCAGTCGCCTGCCTGCATTTTCTGATTACCACTCTGTGCGGATGCTCGTCCATCTCTCGACACCGCTCTTGGCCGTCCCCCGCGCTGGCCCGACCTGATTTCGCCGCCGTTCAGGCACCCTTTTCGATCCGAGACGGTAGCTTGGAATTGGTCCAAGCGGAAATGGCGTACGCGCGGGCATCTCAAGCGAAGCTGCGAGGCGAGGCTGAATCGGTCGAACACAGCGTCCAAGCTGCATTGTTAGCTTGGCAGGAAATCCAAAAACACGTTGGCGAAAGCCACCCTCATGCGGCCCGAGCCAAGCAAACTTATGACTCCGCACTCTTGGTTCTCGTCAGCGAAGGACAACGGCAAGGAAGACTGGATCCCCAAAAAGGACTTCGGGTGCGTACCCAAGCTGGAACACAACATATCCCAGTTCAGCTTTATGGATTCAACCGATCCTTGTCCGACGACAGCCACATCGTGCCTGTCGGCCCATACCAGGCAAAGGATCTGAACCATATCTATCGATGCGAAGGGATCGGAATCCCCACCATTATCACCAATGAAAAATCGAAAGCGGAGCCCTTTCGTCGCAAGAAAACCGCCTTCGCGGCGACCCTACTTTTAAAACCTAATCTCGACTCCCATCCGGAGATAGAGAGCGATTGCGTTCTCGAGTTCTACAACCCATTGGAAATCGACCATCTTCCAGCCGACGCATCATCCATTCGGATCGCGAAGGACCTGTCGGCTCCGATTGCAAGAGCCCTAAACACAACTCAACGCAACTACGTGAGGGACTTTCTCCAACCTGGTTCCGTTCGGCCAGACGAGGAAGGGCTCTTTATTCTCGAGCCTTACGTTGCAGGCAAAATACCGATTGTCTTATCCCATGGACTGTTGTCAGATCGGCTTACCTGGGCCAACTTTGTAAATGATCTACATGCTCGCCCTTGGTTCCATGATCGCTATCAAGTTTGGGGATTTGAGTACCCAACAGGAATGCCGTTCTTGCAAAGCGCTCAGTTGCTCCGTATTCAACTTCGGCAACTCGCGCAGTACCTTGACCCTGAATCGCGCGATCTTGCAATGAGCCAAATGGTACTCGTTGGTCACAGCATGGGTGGTCTTATCAGCAAAACCCAGATTTCGTATAGCGACGATCATATCTGGAATGCAATCTCACGAATACCGTTTGACCAAGTGATCGCCGAACCTGAATATCTTGCCAGGCTTGGAGACAAAGTTTATTTCGAACCGAATCCGATGATCGCAAAGGTCGTGTACATCGGCACCCCTCATCGCGGCTCGGCGCTCGCGCAACGCTTGGTCGGACGCCTAGGCTCTGTCCTTGTCAAGCAACCTGACGAACTCGTCTCTGCACACCGACGATTGATAAATGCGAACCCTGACGCATTCTCTGATGAGTTCACCAAACGGATTCCATCCAGCATTGATATGCTGGAGCCATCGAGTCCATTGCTCAATGCAGTTAACCGATTGCGGCAGTCCGAACGGGTCCAAACTCACTCCATTATTGGAAATGGCCGATGGATGGTAGGCAACGGTGATTCGGATGGGGTCGTTCCCGTGTCCAGCGCTACCCGATTGGACGCAATGAGTGAGACATTCGTAGGCGAAAAGCATGCGAACCTAACGCGCGATCCCGATACGATCGACACGCTACTACAAATCCTCAAATTACACTACCAAAGCTTAGAACGAGAGGTTGGCTCTCAATCCACAGACCAAGGAAGTGTCGACGTCATGGCGAGCGGGCATTAGGACCTGTGTGTCCGCCGTCACCGATAATCGCTTTCGCAATGCCACGTTGTAAAAGAACTCCCCGCCTTGTGCATCTCCCAGGCTGAATGCACTGGCCAAGAATGGGGCAACTTTATCGCTCGTCCCTGAATAGTACCAACCAAGCCCGAAGGTGTCGTTTTCACGCCCACGCAGAATGCTGTTTCCGCCAACTCCCAAACTCAGAAAATAATGAATGGGATTGGTATCTGGATCCGCAAGACCAGCCCTGCCAAATAGCCCCCAACCTCGATTCTTGTTGCAAGGATCGACAAACAGGTATTGGTCAAAGTTGTACGTCAGCGCCCACGATCCGGACTGCCTCGCAATCGGAACCGATGGCAACACGATCAGCGGGGACTGATCTAAGCCTGCGTAGTTACGGCTACTCCAAATTGCTCCCAACAGTTGATGCCCAGGTAAATCGAAGAACTCCGTAGGCAGCCTCAACTCTTGAGATATCACCGCGCCATCCGCGAACAGTTCACTCAAGCCGTCCGTTTCCGTTGTATCACGAGCATTCAAAACCAAAAAATTGTAAATCGGCTCTCCCTCATCCAGAAAGACAAAGCCAGCTCCAAGCGTTGAATACGCGATGGTCCGTAGACCGATCGGATTCACCACGAAAGCAGCATTGGAGAACTGTCGTATCCCGCGGCCATGCGCGAACGCATTCATGTCGCCATCTAACGTGTCCAGTTTGCCTGCGTAAAGCGCAAACGACTCGGACAACGCTTGGGTAAACAGAAAATTAGTAATGTAAACATTGTTTGAATCGGCCACAGGCAAATCGGCTGCAATAACGGGCGGCAGCAGCGATCCTGTTGCCTCAGATATCGATTCGCCGTATCGATGCTCAGCCCGAATCTGCAAGAACTGCCCCTGTGGCCCGCCCAACTTGTTGATATCGATATTGGTCAGATAGTCTCCATGGCCTGCAAACCGAAACTCCCTGTCGATTCCGCCACGAGTATTGCCATAGTAAAAGTTGGTCACATTGTTTGTGAACTTGATCCCACTCTCTTCGAAGCGCTGCCGTATTTGTGACTGTTCGCCGTCAAGCCAACCGCATAGCGTTAGATCTCGCGAACCCCACGAATCACAACTCTCAGCATCGCACCCTATGGAAGTACTAACGGCCTGATGCTCATCCATCGACGCCGGGGTGCAATCCGAGGACTGAGCGTAAACCATGCCGCACGAAATCAATGTACAACTCGCCAACCATGCCTTTAGCAATTGACGTGCAGTTCGAATCGTTGGTTCCCAGTTTGATTTATTACGAAGGTCCATAGACGCAGTTCCGATGACCGATGATTTCCGAAAAAGGAGCGAACTCGTCTCCGTTGATCGGTAAACAACTTACGGATAGTCTCTCTGCGAAATCAAAAGTCAACGAATTAGCAAATGCTTGCTATCACTTGCGATCGATTGGGTAATCTTTGCAACGCGATCTCTATCTCAATGCAAAGCCGCAGCATCCTAGGGAAGACGCCTGCACTGCCACAGCCAACACGATTCAAACCCCTCTTTGCCCTCGATCTCGTTGGAGGTAAAGATCAGCAATTTGCTATCGGCGGTCATCGATGGTGCGTAGCTGCTCCTCTCAAGCCATGATAAGGGAAGTTCCAAGCGTCTCACATTCTCGAACGTACCGGTTCTGGCATTGCAATTGGCAATCCAGATTCGGGGATCGGGAGTACCGCGGTCAAACAAAAGTGACGAGCCGTCTGGGCTGAAATAAGGGTGCTGCTCGCTGGCAAGTGTGTTGATCGCTTCGTTCAAAAGCACACCTTCGTTGAACTCATCAGCGTCGCTCGATCGCGTTGCGTACCAGAGTTGGCCATCGTACTTGTCGAGAGGATTAGGACGAAACCAAACGAGACCTTTCCTGTCGGCAGACAGCGAACCGGAATACTCAAACATCGCGGAATTGATATTTGCCCCTACAGATCGCAACGGCCCCCAAGGCGCATCGATAGCGTTTCGATGCGTGATCCAAAGGTCTGGCCCACGTTGCTCATTGGGTCGTACCGCGAACAGGATCAAATCCAATGCGTCAGGAGACAGCCAAGGATTTCCTTTGAATTCACTCAACGATTGACCCTGATCTTCAAAGACCAAGCCCTCGATCGGCTTTGGTTCACTGAAGGGGGCATCGATTGCATTGCGATGAGACTCGCTCAGGTGAGCTCCATCTGCTTGCCGTGTTACCATGACCAAGTTCAATCCATCGCCCGAAATACTTCCATGGCTAGATCGAACCTCCGGCCCCAGAAAAGGGACTCGAACCGGCTCTGACCACATCGACCGAGTTACGGAATCAGTAGGGAGGGTTTTGTCCGAGGAAGATCTGGCGACAACACTCGCTATGACTTCACCACTAAAGCGTTTTAGCTGAAAGCGATCAGTGGAAAGCTCTAATCCATCGGGCGTTGTGACGACTAGTTCATACTTGCCATTGGGCAACGCGTTCTTTCCGAGCCGCAACGTATAGGTCTTATTGGTAGCACGATTTTCAACGACCAATCCTCCTGAACGGTCCAAACGTGTCGCGATCTCGGGGTCGTCCGTCGAAAGAACAAATTCGCCTTCGTTGGTTTGGATAACCCAGATGGCGAGGGACACGACGAATCCCATGAATCCTGCGGCAATGCACCAACCCCATCGCCCCCCAGAGCCCGCACCGCGACTGTGACCTAGCAACGGAAACATCTTGAGCAACTCGTCATGACGCCCCAACATATAAAAGCGCAGTGCTTGGGCCATATCGTCGGCAGTCGCGAATCGATCCGATGGGTCTCTCGCGATGGCCTTCATGCAGATGGCCTCGATGTATTGGTCCACGCTTGGTTCAATAGATGATGGGACAATCACATCCGCTTTGTTGGCGAGCGATTGCATGACCTGCGTGGCCGACCCGGTATAAACCGTCCTGCCCGTAAGGAGTTCGTACAGGATTGCACCAAGAGCGTAGATATCGCTATGCGGCCCAACGAGATGCTGCGCACCGGTCAGTTGCTCAGGTGCCATGTACGCGGGGGTACCAATGACAGCTCCCGTCTTGGTCATGCGTGCATCTTCACTACCTATATAGGCAAGTCCAAAATCTAGAAGCACCGGTTCACCCGATGGATCCATGATGATATTGCCCGGCTTGATATCGCGATGCACGACACCTGCGGCATGTGCACAAGCGGTTGCCTCTGCCATTTTCAACATCAATGCTGCCGCTCGATCAGCTGGTAGACGTGCCTCTTGCTTGAGGACATCGCTTAGGCATTCTCCTTCAACGAACTCCATAATCAGAAACGTCAATCCATTCCATTGATCGACATCCAACACGGAAGCCAAATTGGGATGCTTTACCAGAGCCATGGAACGCGCCTCACGTTCCAAACGCTGGGCGGAGTCATCCATAGCATCGAACCTCGGAATTTTGATCGCAACGGATCGATTCAATCGAGTATCAGTCGCAAGGTACACGACTCCCATCCCTCCAGCGCCCAGTTGCCGATCAAGACGATATCGGCCCAACGCTTGCCCCACCGCCACCGATGTTGACGGGCGATCCAGTCCTAGACTGCCCGTGCCATACGAAGGAACGGAGGTATCAAAACGCCACGCGTCGGTCAGTGAGGACGAAGCACTCAAAAACCCTTCCGACTCCCGATGAGCATCCAACAGCGCGACGACCTCAGCCTTGATATCCTCCAGTCCCTCGCAAGCCTTTTCCAAGAAGAGCGATTGCTGATCCAGGTCGTCTATTTCGATAGCGTCGAGGAAAATCTGGTTTGCGGTTGGGTTCCAAGTATTCATGTTCATACGTCGAGATCGCGATTGATTAAGTTTCCTAAATACAAAGCGAAATGGATTTCTACGTTGCCCCGAAAAAAGGGGCTTTTCTGTTGACGAGTCCTAGAATTTGTATCGAAAATCTACAATAACATCCTTGCGCCAGGTTCCACCGACAGAATTTAATACCAATGTCCCAAGTTAGCCTTCTGATCGAGGCCGCTCAACGTGGCGAAAAGCACGCGGTTCATGCGTTGCTCCCGATCGTCTATGGCGAGTTGCGGAAATTGGCGTCTGTTCGACTTCAGAGCGAGGGTGCAGGCCAAACGTTGCAACCAACCGCCTTGGTGCACGAAGTCTACTTACGCTTGATCGGCCCCGCTAATGGGGAGGCCCCCCTTTTTGCGAACCAGAGGCATTTTTTTGCCGCTGCAGCCGAATCGATGCGACGCATCTTGATCGAGCGAGCCAGGGCAAAAAACGCCGAGAAGCGTGGAGGAAAAAAGGTTCGCGTCGACGTGGATTTTAATTTGATTGCGGCCCTAGACGATCAACGGATAGATGATCTCTTTGCCTTGGATGAAGCTCTCGAAGAACTAGCACAACACGACCCACTGGGCGCAGAGTTGATCAAGTTGCGATTTTTTGCCGGGCTCACGCATCAGCAGGCGGCTGAGTCGATTGGACTGACTCGCCGAGAAGCTGATCGCGTTTGGGCGCTCGCAAAAGCATGGTTGTTCCGTTCATTCAACCAATCACCTTTGCGTAGCAACCCCTGAGCAACTCCTGAGCGGATACCAATCTAAGGAGCAAGCGACTCGAGGTAATCCAGCAGCGAGGAAAGTTCGTGCGTCGTGAATTCATTCATCACTCCGCTCGGCATTACCGAAGTCGGTGACGTTTTCCGTTCTTCGATGTTCTCCTTCATGATCGTCGTTTCTTTCCCTTGTTGGTCGCGAATCGTTACGCGATCGGGCAGCTCACTCGTTACAAACCCAGTCAAAACAACATCGTCATCGGTTCGGAGGAGATTCGTAGCAAACCCTTGCGCAATCGTCTTGCTAGGCTCCAAAATGGCCAGCGCCAATTCAGGTCGCTTATATGTCTTTGCAATGTTGCCAAGATAAGGGCCCTTCTGCACCTCGTCCTGCGACACGGTATGGCATGCAGCGCAATTCGCTTTCGCAAAAATTTGCTTACCTAACTCTTTATCCCCTCGCGAGGAAACAACTTGCTTTGCTGTTTCCTCGATGGTCAAGCTGCTGATCTTAGGAGTACCATCGACCGCTTTGGGCTTGATCTTCAGCTTCTCAATCGCGGACAGGGCCAGCTTCTTGAGTGCTTCATCGCCGTCGGAC
>CAIXME010000395.1 GCA_903920425.1 uncultured Pirellula sp.
AGCCGTTAATGGATATGTCCCCAAACTCGGGGCGGCCAGCAATGGAAGCTGGTGGCAAAATCGATACTGCGAAGCTCAAGGCCTTTCTGAATAGAACGGACTTGCCTGATACGGCAACTCAGCCCAAGGTTAACCGTTATGCACCCCATTCGGTGCATTCACGCTCGGCAAACGTGCATGGTCCATCCCATAACCAGGGTGTGACGCAGCCTCCTTCCTTTACGCTCACTGGCAATCGCATTGCGAGGCGTCAAGGAGACGATGATTTGTTGGCACCCAATCCAGGTTCCGCAACGAAAAAGGGAGATGACGATTTGCTCGGCCCATCGTCCTCTCCAACTGGAGCTTTGGGCGGAGGTGACCCGCTGTCGAATTTAGGGCCGGACGCCAATAAAGAACAAGAACGCAGTCAGCGGCGGGATCAAGCTCCAGCCAATCTGCAAGCAGCCATTGATCCTCACCAAGAGGTATTTGCCAACGAGAAGTATCCTTCCGCGCTGAGCTGTGCCAAGTGCCATCAGAAAATATATGACGAGTGGCGTGTCAGCGGACATGCATATTCGACCGTCTCGCCGATGTTTCAGCGATTCGAGCAGACGGTAGCAGAATTGACGCGGGGTACATCGGGGACGTTTTGCGTACGATGCCACGCACCTGTTGCAACTCAGATGGACTTCCCACGCGAGGCTCCGATTTTCAGTGGACCTGCCGTGTTTCGAGAAGGGATCACCTGCATAGCATGCCACCGAGTTGTCGAGCGATATGGCAGAGTCAACGGAGAGCGACGGATCGAGACGGGAGGCCCTTATGATCCCGTGGTTGGGAACTTTGGAGGCGATGGAATTGCGCGTGTGATCGCAGACGCGGATAATTTCAAAGTAAAAACGGATCCGAACGACAAGCGCCCCTTGCAAGGGATACACCAAGGGGCAATCAAATTTGAGCAACTCTCAGACAGTTCCTTTTGCGCTGGCTGCCACCAAGTTCTGGTTCAACCCGGTATTGCGCTAGAAGTTGTTTACCAGCAGTATCGATCCGGCCCAGCCTGCAAAAAAGGTGTGTCTTGCCAAGATTGCCACATGGGCGCCGTTCCAGGCAAGCCTAGTGGGTATGCGACTGGAGCTGCAGCGGAGGTCTCAGGAAAAACCATTGATACCAACCGCAAACACTCGAACCATATTTTTCACGGTCCAAGTTACCCGCTAGCGCACCCTGGCATTTTTCCACACAATGAAAAGTCGCTTCGATGGACTGTGGAGCAGTGGCTCATGTTTGAGCATCGAGATGGTTGGGGAACGGATGAATTTGAAAAAGCCGTTGCCAATGGTGCATGGGGAGCGAATTTTCCAGCCCCTTGGCATCTTGCTCAGGAACGTCGCGATGCTCGCAAGGTGGTCGACGAGAATTTGAAACTGCTTGCAACCAAGCGAGACTCGGCGAGCCAGGTTCTCGAAAATGGCAGCCGTATCGATGGTCCCTTTTTTGATTCCGACCCGCGCGTCGGCCGCGATTTGAAACTGCGCTACATCGTGAGCAACAC
>CAIXME010000396.1 GCA_903920425.1 uncultured Pirellula sp.
AGCATGCATGCATCGCAACCAACAAGATCCGGGAATCAATAACCTGATTTTGGCTAGCGTGGAAGTCGGAGAGGGGAATACGAGCGAAGAAGTTGAGTAATGTCGATGGAGCAAAGTCCCCTCGGCAGAAACACGCATGTTCAAGTGGATATCGGGTTCGATGATGCAATAACACCCGAGTCAGTGCTCTGGAATTTCCCGACTGTATTTGAGCTACCGGCTCCGGCGCTCCAACGGCAAGGCTACACGTCAAGTCGGATGGGCAATCTCCGGGGATCCCCAACAAAGCCTCCTATGCCGAACGCCCGTGGCGCTGCTGTGTGCCCCCCGTTTGAACGTTAACATGCTGGTCTCGATAGCTCAGCGGAATAGCCGTACCGAATTTTGCCAGGTTGTCTCGGGAGATTTTCACCAGCGACAGGGGAAATGAAAATCGCGAAGGCGAGGTTATAAGCTCTTGCTTTTCAGAATCCGCAAACTCGCACCGGTCGCCCAAACGTTTGACACGCCAGTTTGACACGCCGGCTCGATGGTCATTACTCGGTTTGTCGTACTTCAAAATGATTCACTCGGTACGCGACGCGCCAACCAAGTACGCGCCACAACTCTCGCGAACAATCAAGCTTGGTGTTACCAATAGACTTCGTGCCGGAAACGTAGGGTCGGTCAGTCGTTCACGCATTGCATTGAACGCAGTTAACGCGATATTGCGACACGGCTGTTGAATCGTCGTGAGTGGAACATGAAGCAATGTTGCAAATCGAACGTCATCGAAGCCAACAACACGCAAATCACGCGGAGTATCAATATTGAGTCGAGCAAGTGTCTGCAGCAATTGTGCGGCTGTATGGTCATTCGCGCAGATAACCGCATCGAGTCTCTTGCCATCGGTCAGTTTGCGCACGAAGTCGACGTCCATGCAGTTTCCTTGTTGGTGAAACTCTTTGGAGATTGCTACCCGGTGGGCCATCATAGCCGATATAGCTCCAGCCTTCCTCGCGTCGACGGTCGTAGCTGACAATGGGCGAGAGACAAACTCGATACGCCGCACTCCCAGTTTGATGAGATGCTCGGCTAAAAGGTATCCGGCTGCAAAGTTATCCATTCCGACGAGGTCGTATGTGCTACGCTGAGGAAAGACACAGAGATCGCGATCGATTAAGACGACCGGAATGCCCGAGTGACTTAATCGCTCGGTGATGCGTCGGTTGGCAGCTTCGTTGTCGGTGGTATGTTCGAACGGCGCAAAGAAAACGCCACTCACCCCCTTTTCGATATAATACTCGCACAAGCCTTCCGCTTCCGCCACGCTCATGCTCGAGTCAACACGCGGGTGAGTGCTGCCGCCCCAATGCATTCCTAAATCGTGAACACGAGCCAGACTCGCCAATTCACCGCATATCACATCAAAGATTTCAATCTTTCCAAGCCCAGGCACAATCAATCCGATCTGCTTGGTTCGCGCGGGTAGCTCAGCATTCTTTTTGAGGTACGTTCCCGATCCCGCTCTGCGTTCGAGCATTCCGCTGAGCTTGAGCTCTTGTAGCGCCCGAGCGACAGTGGGCCGCGAAACACCAAACCTAGCCACTAACTGTGCCTCACTGGGCAGTCGTTTGGAAGAATCGTACGTGCCAGCAAGTATCTCCGCCTTGAGTTCGCTAAAGATTTCCTGGTGTCGCGGCTGTTTGCTCATGATAATTCAGTCAGCGTAAATGTGCGTTGGATGCCCTTATTGTACTTACAGCGTCGTAAATTGTAACGACAGCTATTTTCGAAGTTGTCATTGCAGATTCTTGTGTTGCTTTGAGATGCTGTTTAAGCTGCCGGCATGATTCAATCAAGATTACTACTTTGGTCCATCGTTTCAGCCCTTGCGGGGTTCCTCTTTGGCTTCGATACCGTGGTCATTTCCGGTGCAGAGAAAACGATTCAAAAGCTCTGGAACTTGAGTCCGGAGATGCATGGAGTTGCGATGGGGGCAGCGCTGTGGGGAACGGTGCTCGGATCACTCGTCGGCAGTTGGCCTACGGATCGATTTGGCAGAAAGACGACTTTGTTGTCTGTCGGCATCCTCTTTATCGTTGGGTCCATATGGTCCGCGATCGCCCAAGAAGTCTACTCCTTCATGATTGCACGATTCCTAGGAGGCGTAGCCATCGGCATCTCGACCGTTGCATCGCCCATGTATATCTCCGAGATTTCACCACCGGAGAGTCGCGGTCGGCTCGCTGGCATGTTTCAGTTCAACATTGTTTTTGGGATTTTGATGGCGTTCTTCTCCAACTATTTACTTGCGTCCATTGGCGAGGACTCGTGGCGATGGATGCTCGGCATCATGGCGATACCGTCGGTGATCTATACGCTGTCCTGTCTTGCGATACCGGAGAGTCCGCGTTGGTTGCTTACTGTGGGACGACGTGCGCAAGCAATCGCTGTGATGAAGCTGATTAGTCCGGAATCGAGTGAAACGGACATTGAACGGAGTGCAAATGCAATGACTGCAGCCAACGATCAACCAGCTGTACGATTCGGCTTTTGGAGCAAACGCATGATGCGGCCGATCGTGATTGCATTCTTAGTGGCCTTCTTCAATCAGATGTCAGGTATCAATGCCATCCTTTATTTTGCTCCGCGTATATTTGAGCTTACTGGACTAGGGCAACAAACAGCGTTGCTTCAATCGGTGGGGATCGGCGTTACGAATCTCGTTTTTACTTTCGTAGGATTGTGGCTGATCGATCGATTGGGACGTCGAACGTTGTTGTATATTGGCTCGTTTGGCTACATCGCTTCGCTGGGCTTGTGCTCATGGGCATTTTTTTCTGAAACCTATAGCATTGTCCCTGCATGCATCTTTGCCTTCATCGCAGCCCATGCGATCGGCCAAGGGGCGGTGATTTGGGTTCTTATTTCGGAGGTCTTTCCGAATGCATATCGCGCCAAAGGACAATCGCTTGGCAGCTTTACGCATTGGATTTTTGCCGCGTTGCTAACTACCTTTTTCCCAACGATGGTAACCGCGTTTCCTCCAGGTTATGTCTTTTTGTTTTTCTGCTTCATGATGGTCTTGCAATTGATTTGGGTCAAAATGATGGTACCGGAAACAAAGGGAAGATCCTTGGAAGAAATCCAAACGGATTTGGGGATGGAGGCATAAAATGAGCGACAAGAAAATACTCTCCATCGGCGAAATTCTTTGGGACTTGTTTCCCGACGGCGAAAAGTTAGGAGGCGCTCCAGCGAATTTCGCGTGCCATGCTGCAATCCAAGACAACAACGTATGCATGCTCAGCGCAGTTGGCCGTGATGCTCAAGGTGATGAAGCGCGTCGCATACTTGATGCCTACGCGATCGATTGCTCGCTCATTCAATCAATTCAATCGGCGCCAACCGGTATGGTCAGCGTCCAGGTGGATGCGGCGGGAAGACCGGAATTCGCAATTCACGACAATAGTGCTTGGGATCAAATTGTTTGGTCGCAGGAACTCGAGTCATGCATCGATCAATTTGATGCGATCTACTTTGGGACACTCGCCCAGCGTTCCATTGTGACGCGAGAGACTATTCGCAAAACTGCGGAGCGAGCTAAACAGAAAGGCGTCTTGCGAGTTTTTGATGTGAACTTGAGAAGTCCCTTTTTCAATGACACGATCATCCGCGAATCGATCGAGTGGTCGAGCATTCTGAAGCTGAGCGACGAAGAGCTCGAACGTGTTGCCGTAGCTTGCAACATACCAGCCCAATCTAACGATGAATCGAAATTGAAACACTTGCTCAACCAATTCGAATTGGATTTGGTCGCAATGACCTGCGGACCCGATGGAGCAATACTCGTCTCTAAGCATGAAATGATCGATGAGCCGGGTATACCTACAACAGTGGTCGATACGGTTGGAGCCGGGGACTCGTTTACTGCCGCTTTAGTGACCGGTTGGCTGAGGGGGGATTCTCTCGCGTCCATCGCTCGATACGCGTGCGAGACTGCATCTGCAACATGCTCCCATCGCGGAGCGGTACCACAACCTAACTTTCTGTACCCCCAACCAAACCGCTGATAGCTCGACATGAATTTATCTCAGCGACTCCATCGATGGTTTGCTTATTTCTATCCCAACCCGATTTCTGATTTTGATGCAGATGCGCATGGTGATAGGAAGACAACAGGTAATGCATTTGGTACTGGGCTAACACGGGCCAACTCGAGGTACCCTGTAGCGCCAAATGCTTGTAGGAGACTTTCGCGGGCTGTTTGCGTTAAGTAAATGAACACACTCTGGACAACTACCATGCTTACCCGAATCGGTTCTTGTTTTTTGACCCTCCTCATCGTCTGTTCTGAAGCTCGCGGGCAGGACATCGTCGTTGCGGATTTCGAGTCCGACTCGTATGGCCAGTGGAATGTCGAGGGGGACGCATTTGGTACTCGGCCGACCGACGGTCTCAAGTTGCAAGTGAC
>CAIXME010000397.1 GCA_903920425.1 uncultured Pirellula sp.
CACAAGTACACCGTGGATGCGCACTGCATTCGCTCCGTTGAATGCGCGGTCGAGTTTGCGAAGTCTGACGATGTACTGGGGCGCGTTTACCGCGGACTCAAGAACAAAATGATCTTGCATCTCGCTCTGTTGCTGCACGATCTCGGCAAAGGCTTTGTCGAAGACCATAGCGAAGTTGGCAAGGTAATCGCTGAAGAAACGGCAAAACTGCTGAAGTTGTCGGATACCGACACCGAGTTACTGGTATTCCTAGTCCATCAACACTTGTTGATGGCTCACACTGCGTTCCGATTCGATCTTTCGCAAAAAGCACCTATCGTGCAGTTCGCGAAGCAGGTCGGCTCGATTGAACGTCTGCAGAAGCTACTGGTGTTGTCTTGTGCCGATCTCGATGCAGTTGGGCCAGGCGCGTTGAACGACTGGAAACTCAAGCTGATTCTGCAACTGTATGATGCGACCGAATCGCAATTCCGCAGCGATAGTCCAGACCAACGGTTCCTCGACATCGTCGCAACGCAGCGTACAGCCGTTATGGCCAATCGCAGCACCGAAGAGCTGGAGGACACATGGCTCAAAGAACAAATCGATGCGATTCCATCGGGATACCTTTTGTCCATTTCTCCGAAAGATCTGATCGAAGAGCTGCGTCGATTGAGGCAGCTCAGTCCGGAAAAACCAGTTCAAGCCTGGGGCAAGTTCTTTCAAGACCAGAACGCGACCGAATACGTCACCGCCGTCAAGCAGATTAGGTCGACGGGACTCTTCCATACGATCGCAGGGGCCTTAACCAGCCAAGGACTAAGCATCCTATCTGCGGAGATCCATACTCAACCAGGGCGAATCGCATGGGATCGTTTCGTCGTGGAAGACTCTGACTATGAAGGCTCGCCGCCACCGCATCGTATCGAGCAAATTTGTCGACACCTCGTGCAATCCATCGACCCGTCCAACACCAAACCTCCCGTGTTTCGACGTATTTGGACAACGCAATCAACCGTAGACGCGGCCAGCGCTCGCACTCAGCCAACGCAAATCCGATTCGATAACAGCACATCCGAACAGCACACGATCATCTCCGTGTTCGCTTACGATCGTATCGGCCTACTTTATGATATCTCCAAGACACTTTTCGATTTGAACCTCGACTTGCAGGTAGCCAAAGTGAGCACGCACCTCGATCAAGTCGTGGACGTCTTCTATGTGACGGACATCAATGGGGAAAAGGTCACTGAACCCACTAGACTCTACACGCTGAGACAAAGCTTGCTGCGAGCGATCGAATCGGCTGAAGTGAGAAGCGTTTAACTGCTGACCGCGTGCAGTTACCCCCTAGCCCAGCACGCTAAGCGAAGACTCGCCGAGTTCTCGCGTCACTTTGCTTCTTTGCGATAGGGGCATCTTTGCGATAAGGGAAGTGACCTACGCAACCTGCCGTGTGCGGGCCACGTGCATGCTTGACTCGCCATCGATTGGCAATGTCCCCTCGTCCAACTTGGACAATTTGCCGAGGATAAACCGGGCGGCTGCGCTACTTGCACCTGGCTTTGCGAACTGCGATGCTAGCTGCTGCAGTTTTCTACGTTGTGCTGTGCGATAGTCCGAATCGCTCAGCATGTGCGACATCTCGGCCGTGACGTCTTCGATCGCTTTATGAGCGGAACAAGAGTTAAGCTTTCCGTGGGAAAGAAACTCAGGCAGCACGAGCTCCTCTGTCATCAGATTAGGAAGCGACATCCGTTTGCATTTGACGAGCAGCTTCGCCATCGCATACGTCGTCTGGCTCAGATGATACATGACCGCGGCAGGTTTGCCTCGGGCCATTAACTCCAGTGACACCGAACCGCTTTTCATCAAGCAGCAGTCCGATAGCTCGATCACTTCGCTCGTTTTGCCGGCAAAAATCTGAAGTGGAATCTTGGCGTCGGTCGCTTTCAATTGGGAGCGGCACCACAGTGCATGCGAATCTTTGAGCGCGGCGACCATGAACTGGGCATGCGGATGCTTGACCGCTAGTTTACGGATTACTTCCAATTGCAGAGGCCATATGTTGTGTACCTCGTGATCACGGGACCCTGGAAGCACGGACACTTGGAGTCGTCCATTGTTGCGCCACTTGTCGATGAACTTGGTATCGAGTGGTTGTTGTGCAACGGCATCGAAAAAAGGATGGCCGACGAAATGCGCATCCACACCCCGCTTTTCGAACCAAGGCGTCTCGAACGGCAAGTTACATAGAACGTGGTCTACGTAACGCTTCATTTTCCGTACGCGCCAACCTCCCCACGCCCACAACTGAGGCGGGAGATAATAGAACACCGGCAGCCCGTACTTTTTCGCACGCTTTGCGATATGCCAATTGAATCCAGGGAAGTCGACCAGCACCACCGCGTCAACTTCGCCGCGTGCGAAGGATTGTTCAGCCAGGTTCGCCACCCGAAAGAACTCTCGCAGCTTCGGCAACACTTCTGCAAATCCCATGACCGCCAAGCTGGTCAAATCGTAGTCCAATTCCATGCCAGCTTGGATCATTCGACTGCCGCCAAGCCCTCGAAAGGTGGAGGACGGAGACACTTTTTGGATCGCTCGAATCAAATTTGCGGCGTGCAAATCGCCACTTGGTTCGCCGACGGAAAAAAAGATGCGTTGCCCCATAAAGTTTTCTTGGAAATCTTGATCGGACATGGTGGTAAATTTGACGACACTCGGGACAAAGTGTCCAAAGCTGGTGTTCTCGAATTGATTTTTCGGTTTCCAGGCAACCAATGCCTAACTTCGTTTCCTATGTATATGGGAAACGGAGTGATCGTAGCAAGATGAGCAGCTTTTTCTAACGACTGGGCAAAGTTTACCACGCACGACAACTGACCGATTTGCCGCCGCGTCCATATCGGGTACCATTAGCGGTATTGCTAGCTCAATCCTCTTTCCCAATCAGGGCCTCCTACGTTGTCCGAACCCAACAGCACTGCCGATGACAAACCCAAGATTTCTTATGTCATACGACGTGCTCAGTTTGACGACTTGGCGAATATACAGGCATTGTTGAAGCCATTCGTGGAACAACGAAAACTCCTGCGTCGAATGCAAGCAGAGATACTTTTGTTGATGAGCAACGGCTATGTCGCTGAGACCACGGACGACCAACAGAACAAAAAATTAGTAGGTTTTTCGGCCGTCGAAATCTACTCGAGGAAGCTTGGGGAAATCCAATGCTTGGCCGTTGCCGACGGGTATCAAGGCAACGGGATTGGGAGCGCGCTGGTGAAGGCATGCGTGGAGCGGGCCCGCGAAAAAGGAATCCTCGAAGTGATGGCGATTAGCTCCTCAGAGGGCTTCCTGCGGCAATTGGGATTTGACTACTCACTCCCTGAGCAAAAACGTGCGTTGTTCTACCAACTGCACTCTCGAGACGAGATTTTCAAGAACGAAGAGCAAGAAGACTAGTCGAGCACTCAGCGTTTCGAGAGTGTTAACGAAGGCCGATTGCAAATGCGAATAGCAACGCATCGGCTGGAAGTTGGAGTTGAAGAGCGACGCAAGCCTGCCAATGTTCTGGCTACTGGATGCATTCGCCGTTGCCCCGCGAATGCAATATAGCTCTTCCGATCGTTAACTAGTTAAGCATCGCGACCGACGATAACCAAGCACATATCGTCTTCCTGATCGCAGCCAACGATATGCTTTTTGACCCGATCAACGATCTGGTCGCCTGTGTCTTGAATATC
>CAIXME010000398.1 GCA_903920425.1 uncultured Pirellula sp.
AAGGGGAACGGTTTTGTTCACATTATTCGTGCTTCGGATGGAAAGAGTGCTCAAAGCATCGATATCCAATCGTCCGCTGTGACCATCTCCGGCAGTGTATTGACGATCAATCCTCCAGCTAATCTCGCAAGCTCGACCAACTACTACGTTGCCTTCGAGAACGGAGCGATCCTGAACACATTGTCCTCGATCAAGCCAGCAGCGACGCTGTTGAGCCAAGATTTCGAATTGCTTACCCTCGGACCAGCCGTATTTGAAACCAACGGTCTCACGGCAAACGGAAAAGACTTCACCGCAACACCTCCAACGGGATATGTGGTCGACAATTCATTGATGCCAGCGGGTGGTATTCCTGAATGGACCGGATGGACATTCGCTGCCAAGAGCTTCTGGGAAACACAAGGTGGTCAAAGTCGCGCCAACTTCACCAAGGGGCAAGGCACGATCGCTGTAGGTGATACAGACGAATGGGATGACTCCGAAGAGTTGAACAATAGCTTCAACAGCCTGTTCATCACGAGTCCTGTCAACTTGTCGCAAGTTGTTGCCAACACCGTGACATTGGAATTCGATTCCAGTTTCCGTCCAGAAGGTAGCGAGCTAGCTGGCAACCAAGTAGGTATCTTGGAAGTCAGCTACGACGGTGGTACCAACTGGGCGAACTTGTTCACCTACGACTTCACTAACACTGGAAGTGCCGCGACTGCTCCAAACGTGAATGAGCACAAAGTCGTTACGGTTCCAAATCCAAGCACCGGATCGATGAAATTCCGATTTGGAGTAACCGGTACGAACGACTGGTGGTGGGCAGTTGACAACATCAAGGTAACCGGCGATGTAAACGGTCTACCGTACCCAGGTATTGCAAACACCGATACCACGACGTGGAACTTTACCACCGCAGATCAGGCTTTGTCATTGGCTTTGCCTACTTCAGCAGCTGAAAACGCAGGCACGGTAACGGCGACCATCAATCGCACTGGGGATAGTACGCTAGCGGAAGTCGTTACGCTAACGAGCAGTGATCCAACCATTGCAACTGTCCCAGCGACGGTAACGATTCCTGCGAATGCAACTTCGGTTTCGTTCAGCATCACCGTTCTCGACGATACGAATTTTGACGGTCTCAAGAACGTCAGCATTTCCGCTACTTCTCCGACCCTTTTCAGCGGCACGAGCACTTTCTCGATTACCGATAATGAAACCGGTAACGTCGTTATCTCTGAGCTCATGTACAATCCAGCGGGCTCTGAGCCTCGAACCGAATGGATCGAAGTCTACAATGCGGGCACGACTCCTGCTGACCTCGGAAATTGGTCGTTCGATGACGAAGATCTTTCTAATTGGGGCAAGATCCCTTCCGGAACATTGCTGGCACCTGGGCAAGTGGGTGTGATCTTCAGTAGCTTCTTTGGTTCCTTTACAGCGGAAACATTCCGAACTTCGTGGAGCGTTCCAACAGAAGCACTCGTCGTTGGGACTCTCTGGGGCGATCTGTCGAACTCTCCTCTTGCGGGCGGAGCGACTCCAAATGAAGTTATCGTCTTGCGAGATGCCGGCAATGCTGTTCTCGATACCGTCAACTACGATGATGCCGGTACATGGCCAGCCGCTGCAAACGGTCCAAGTATCTACTTGCTAGATCTAGCGACAGATAACAACGTCGGTTCCAACTGGAGAGTTTCTGTTGTCGGAACGGATGGAGCAGTTAATCCAACAGCTGCCCCATACAA
>CAIXME010000399.1 GCA_903920425.1 uncultured Pirellula sp.
ATTGTAGACGAGAATTTGACGCGGTGGTACCACTGCCTTTCCCGGTGCGTACGACAAGCTTTCTTGATATCAGCTCAGCACGGTTTTGATCGAAAAGCCTGGATAGACCGTCGACTCAAAGAGCTTGAGTCAATCTTTGCTATCTCTGTCGCAGGATTCAGTGTGATGGATAATCACCTCCACATCCTGCTCCGAATTGATTCCGAAATTGCTGAGTCATGGACTCCGACAGAAGTCGCAACGAAGTGGCTCACGCTGTTCCCGCCTAGAGTAAACAGAAAGCGCGTGGCTCCAACCACCGATATGGTAGAACAACTTGCGACGAATGTCGACTGGGTCAAAAAAATGAGGGGCCGTCTCGCTTCCCTCAGCTGGTTCATGAAATGCCTCAAAGAACCATTGTCTCGATTGGTTAACCGCGAGGAAAAATGCCGAGGAACGTTTTTCGAGGGCAGATTCAAATCGATTGCTATCTTAGACAATGAGTCCTTGCTAACCGTTGCTGCATATATCGATTTAAACCCCGTAGCTGCGGGTATGGCTTCGTTGCCAGAACAGTCCCCGCATACATCGATCAAAGAACGTGTCGACCATGTTATCGCCAAAGGTCGATTGCGCGATGTCGAATCGATTCGCAACGGCAGTGTGCAAGCTCAGAGAGTGAGCGAGGGAATCGAGGAAGATCACTGGTTGATTCCAATCGAAGATCGTCGGCGTCATGGTGCCAAACGGGCGGGCATCATCGAAGGCTTCACGCTTGGTCAGTACCTAATGCTGGTTGACTACAGCAGCCGCATGGTACGCGATGCGAAAGCGAACGTGCCAGCCGAAGTCCAATCGATTTTTGATCGCATGGAAATGGCAGCAAATCGATGGGTAAAACGACTCTCAAAGCTTCTAACAGGCAAACGTCTTTTTGGAAGTTTCATGGCAACAACCCGAGAGCGGTTACGCAAAACCGCCATGCAACTCGGTGTGAACCGTCTAGCCAGCACTGCCTAGCTCCAACCGGCTCACATTACGATCCTGCGATCGGTTCCTCGATGCTTCTTGTCACCCTCTGCGTGGAAGGACTGCACCCAACAGATGTGATTTGCCAGTTCATGGCAGAATTCCGACCGCACAGTCACGCATGCTGGCCTGCCCAAGCCTATCACGCATTCAAACCAGTTGTCGCTCGGGGCAGAGCCCTCTTTGCCGCATCAACTTAAAAAAACTGCATACTATAGCAAATACTGTGCATGTCCTTGATTGCTCACCTTGATTGCTCACTTTCAGCTGCGGAATCGAAGAAATGGAAAATTTAGCGCTACACTCGCGATTCGTTCGCATCTATTAGAGTAGGGGGATAGCTGAAATGAACAACGCGATACGTTTAAACGAATGGCCGCTGGGCAGCTGTCGCGATTATCTTCGCATTTTGGCAAGCCTCCAAATGGGTACCCAACTGCGTGGAAAATTAGATGCCTCGGACATCGTGCAACAGACGATACTACTTGCTCACACCAATCGCGATCAGTTCCGTGGTGCAACAGAAGCTGAATGGCTGGGCTGGCTGCGCGCAATTTTGGCCAACGTTCTTGCGTCGGTCATTCGCGAGTACGAAACGGCCGCCAGAAGTGTATCCCGAGAACTTTCCCTCGAAGCGGAATTAGAACGTTCAGCTGTCCGGCTCGAACATATCCTAGCGGCTGATCAATCGACGCCGAGCGGCCTCGTTATGAAAGCAGAGGAACTATTCCGACTGGCCCACGCGATGGTGGCGTTGCCCGTCGACCAACGAACGGCGATCGAACTACACCACTTAAAGGGTTTCAAGGTCGCCGAAGTTGCTTTAGCGATGGGACGAACCAGACCGGCCGTGGTCGGTTTACTCTTTCGCGCACTAAAGCGATTGCGAGAATTGCTTGGTGCAGAGGAGGATAAATGTATATGACCCAGCTACCGTCAGATGCAAATAGCGAGAACCAACTAAACGAAGTATTGCTTGCGTACGTGGAAGCATGCGAGGGGGGCGACACGCCTGATCGTGAGCACATCCTGGCGATGCATCCGACACTCCGCGACGACCTACGACTTTTCTTTCGAGAGCGAGACCGCATCGAACGTCTTGGCGGCACCATGCGACCCACCGACCCAAGCAGCGTATTTCATTTTGGCGGAGCAGTTGACGTGACTCCCACTACCGCGGAATCCGTGGGAATCCCCTTTCCCATGTGCGGTCAACTTGGCGATTTTCGATTGCTGCGCGAAGTAGGCAGAGGTGGTATGGGCATTGTTTATGAAGCCCTACAAATCTCTCTTGGGCGACGTGTTGCGGTAAAGGTCTTGCCGTTTGCTTCTGCACTGGATCCACGACAACTGCAACGATTCAAGAACGAAGCTTCCGCAGCGGCGCATTTGAGGCATGAGAACATTGTTGCCGTCCACGCAGTCGGGACAGAGCGCGGTGTGCACTTTTTCGCAATGCAATTCATCGAAGGGCAAAGCTTGGCTGCACTTATCTCCGAGCTGCGACAACCTTCCGATTCGCTATCGAACCGCTCTACGGTTGCCAATGCAAAACTCAAAACCGCAGTCCCATCCCGATCGGATTCCGAATTGGATTGGATCGCGAAATTAGGCAGACAAGCGGCGCTCGCGTTGGAGCACGCCCATCAAACCGGTGTCATACATCGAGACATCAAACCAGGCAATTTGCTTCTTGATACGCAAGGCCAACTCTGGATCACCGACTTTGGTTTGGCTCAGATGGCCAACGATGGAGGACTGACAGTGACGGGAGAGTTGCTTGGAACGCTTCGTTACTCCAGTCCCGAGCAAACTCTGGGGCGTCGAGGATCGGTGGATTTCAGAAGCGACATTTATTCACTAGGCGCTACGTTGTACGAACTGTTGACTCTCCGACCTCCCTTTGACGGGAGCGATCGTCATGAATTGCTCAGGCAAATCACCCACGATGACCCTCCAACACCTCGCTCCATCGACAACACGATTTCTGCGAGCCTGGAAATGATCGTTCTCAAAGCGCTGCGAAAAGAACCTTCGGAAAGATATTCAGCAGCTCAGGAAATGGCTGACGATTTGCAACGATACCTCGAACGCAAGCCCATCCATGCTCGAGCACCTAGTATTCCCGAACGCTTTTGGGGCTGGACTCGCCGCAACCCCCAAGCGCTGCTGATCTGCACCATATCGCTTTTGGTTTTGACGGTGGCATCCGTAGCAGTGGCTGTGCTGGTTGGTGCCGAGCAAGAACGAACTCGAGCCGAACAACGCCGAACACAAACCGCTTATCATGCGGAGCGACTTCGAGCCGAGGAGGCCGAATCTCGCTATGGGCTAGCACGGCGAGCGGTGGACGAGATGGTCCATATTAGCGAGGAAGAGTTAGCAGATCGACCTGAATCAGCCATGTTGCGTAAACGCGTTTTACGATCCGCCCTCGCTTTCTATCAAGAATTTTTGGTGGAGCGCAATAGCGATCCAAAGGCGCAATTCGAGCTACAGGAAACAACAGTACGCGTCGAGCGTATTCTTTCGGATCTCGAAACACTGCGTTCTGCCACCCACTACTTTCTACTTTGCCAGCCTGTTGTTTTAGACGACCTCAATCTCTCCGAAAGCCAACGCGAGAACATCCGGGTCTTGACGAACCAGATCGGTCGCGAATGGATGGAATCTTTTCAAGACATCGGTGTTTTAGAACCCACCCAACGCGCACGCAGAGCACTGGACCAAGCGAGATCCAATGACGAAAAGCTCAGCAATCTCCTCAATGCGGATCAACAAAAACGCCTTCGTCAAATCGGTTTGCAGTACGAAGGTGCAACCGCGTTTCGCGATCAAGAGGTTGCAATTGCAATAAACCTATCGAAGGCACAACGTGAGCGTATCCGCATGATCGAAGACGACGCAGCATATGGCTGGATGCGCAATAGGCACGCAAACAACATCGAAATCCAAAACAACGCAGAACATATTGTTACGCCGAACCAAAGAATAAAAGAAGTTTTAAGCGAGGAGCAAAGTAGCAAATGGCTAGAACTAACCGGCCCTCCATTACGTCAACCTCTGCCTTCATTCCCACAGCCGTCCTTTGGTTCTACCGAGTCTCGCCCTACGCCGACAACTACCGTACCGTGATTGGCTATACACGTTTCGGCAAAACGGCATCTGAATAACGCACGCTGCCCACCAGCACCAACGTCCAGTTCGCTGAAGCGCCTCGTCGGTGGAGGCCATCATGACCTTCGCCTCCCATATGCCACCGAACAATAATGAAACAGAAGCAACAGAAATGACCTTGTCTAACTCGGCCCAAACATCGCATGATTTGTTGGCAACACCGGAACGTTATCACGGCCTGGATGCTGCGCGAGCCGCCGCCATGTTACTTGGTGTGTTTTATCACTTGCCTATCGCCATGATGGGTGGTGGTTTTATGGGTGGACCGCCGAGCCCAAAAACACACGTCGACAATTGGTTGCATTCTTTTCGAATGACTCTCTTCTTTATGCTCTCCGGTTTTTTCGCATGCATGATGTTCGAAAAATACGGCGTAAGCCGCTTTTTCGTGCGGCGATGGTGGCGAATTGGCGTTTCGTTAGTCATTTCGTTCTCATTGCTGGTCGGCTTTCGCATCGCCGTGGAGCAAATACGATTTGCTCAGCAAGCTCACCAAAAAGCAACTACGCCATCGACGACATTTCCGGGCGGTGGCTTCTTTCCACCTATGCCCCCTTTTCCCAATACTGTTCCTTTTCCAAATGCCGGCCCATCCCCCAACGCCGGCCCGCCTCCTCCCAATGTTGGCACTACTCCTGCCCCTATCGCGATGGGTTGGCAATTTCCTGGAATGCCTTCCCGAAAATGGTCGAACTACTTATTCGGGGACTACTCGCGTCATATGGGATTGGAGCATCTGTGGTTCTTGTGGTATCTGCTGGTGATGGTAATGGTCGCACCGTTACCTGCGTATGCTTTAGGAAAAGCAACAGGCGCCAGATGGGTTCAGCATGGGAATACCATCGTGAAGTTCTTCGCCAACAAGAATCTTTTGGGATTGGCGATAGGCTTCGTCGGCTTGCCGTTGCTGCTTCATGCGAAGGGTTTTATGGGATGGTCTTTAGCTAACCCATACGGCTTCTCTGGAGCGTTTCCCGATTTCATGATTCAGTACTATCCAGACTGGCCGTACTATGCGTTCTTCTTTGCAATCGGATGGTGGCTATTCATTACGAGGTCTTCGCTTCACGTAATAGAACACCATTGGAAGTGGGCCTTGGCCCTCGGAATCGGCTGCTACGTCGCATCGCAGTGGTTGTCTTCTCACTATTCGTTTCGGCCGGAGTACGCCAAAGATAGTTGGGTTCGAATCGGTGCATTCACCCTTTATGGAGTCGGGGCAGCGTACTCGGTATTAGGCTTCCTCGGTGTGTTCCAGCGCTATTTGAATAGGCCCAGTCGCCATGTTCGCTATCTAGCGGATACAGCACTATGGGTCTATCTGGTTCACTTGCCCTTGATCCCCTACGTGATGGGGTGGATTGAGCCATGGCGTACAACATGGTGGGAGGGTTCGATTGGTGGCATGGCACTGGTAACAGGAATATGCCTCGCTGCGTATGAACTCATCGTTCGCCCAACTTTCCTGATCTACATCTATGGTCCCTCGACACCGGCCAGAAAAGGCAATTCCGATCATGCTGCGAAGTAATCGAATATGGTTTACAACCTATTCGATCGGCTTAGTATTGATGACGATCTGTGTAGTCAACGCAGTCAAAACACCTTCTAGCTTGGTGGTCGCAAACTTCGGTCCGCGAGGCAACGCGCTCACTGCAAAAACACCGCACAAGCTCCTGGTAGACTACATGGATACCACTCCTGAAAGCAATCGTTTCCAACTTCAGGAAGCCACCCATCTCGTGCATTTCGCAACCAGGCACGTGCCCAGACGCGACATCAGCTTTACCGAAAACTGGAGCCAATGGATCATTGGGCAATGCTATTCGCCCATGCTGCAAACGCAGGACACCGACTTGCTCATTGCAGGTCGACTTGGCAATTGTGCTGACCGCTGCCAGATTCTCAAGTCGATTGCAGAACGTTCGGGAAAGCGCTGCCGCTTCGTAGGCCTCAGTGGCCACGTTGTTCTGGAGGTGGAAGTCGACGGAAAATGGAACATTGCAGACCCAGACTATAACGTCACCTATCCGATGGAGGTACAGGAACTAG
>CAIXME010000400.1 GCA_903920425.1 uncultured Pirellula sp.
AACTGGAGCATCCTGCAGTCAGAAATCCATGTCGCGCCGCGGCATCCATCCGTGATCATCCGAGCAATCCGTGGTCACAAAATCGTCTCTGAATTCTTGAAAGGACATGCACTGCAGGACCAGGCCTGATAGGACATGCATTGCATCTGACCAGGTCATGACTTTCTGACTCGGCGAACGCAAGAGCGTTGGTTTCAACTGGTAATGCCGTTATCCGGAGCATCCCGAAGCCAGAAATCCATGTCGCGCCGCGGCATCCATCCGTGATCAACTGAGCAATCCGTGGTCACAAAATCGTCTCTGAAGGCATGAAAGGACATGCACTGCAGCCTTTGGTATGAGTGATTTTCCACACGCAACGAATCGACTCGAGCGGAAATAGAATCATTTTTCCAAAAGGGGTATGTCGTAGCGTACGTGAACTTCGGAGAATTCGCCTAACTCCAAAACGCAGTGATTCAGGAGGGAACGATTCAAGAACGTCCTGTGAACTTGTGTTCGAGCAACGAATCATCGAGATTGGTGGTGGGATACTGCATGAAGATAACGAACGACGTTGCCGAAACCAAAACGGAGACAAAAACCGCTTCGTCGGCCCCACCCCGACATCCTCCTTATATTGCTGGCGGATTCGATGACGGGCCTCCTAGGAATTCTGGCCCCAACAGGCCAGAGTTTGGCGAGTCTCAGCCACCCATCGTTTGGTTACTTAGGTTCGTCGGTTTCTTCCTGTTCGCTGTAGCTTGGGGTGGGCATTTTCTCCTACTACGCACTTGGCCCGGCTCATTGAAGCTAACGGTTTGCACGACGATTGGGTTATTAGCCCTAGTGCATTCACTTTTCGTACCTTCCAAGCGTCTCGCAAGAAAGCGACGAAGTTTAGATATGTCCCTTTCATTCACGGAAGTCCTCGCGGTGACAGGTATCATGTTGGCTGCTGGAGTATTCATGACGTGGCTGGCAATTGGCGTTCCCTTGCAACAGTAGGAACTTTATGGCCAGTAGTTCATATTCGTGATCGCCGCTCCCGGTATTGGCTAACACCGAGAGCGGGCAAAAATTCACCAAGGAATATGCATTTCGCGACATTGCCATTTGGTGATTTCAAGCAGTGCGTTTTTGCTCATTAAACCAAAGGCTCTCGTTCGCTTGCGCCCAATTTTGGACGTGTCTCGAAGAGCCGGAGACCACTTATGCCATCTTCCGCAAAGAGTCTGACTGCAGAGACAGAGACACAGATAGAGCCGTTGAAAACAGGCGAGAACCTTTTGATTCTCGTTCATTTTTAGTCTATTCAGTGCCTCTGTCGTTATTGCAACGTTTCTTGCGTTACAACAATTAGAACTTGCCGGTGAGACCAATGCTAAAGCCTGAAAGCATGAAGTCTCCTTCTGGATGCTCGTCGACTACGTCAATTTGGTAGCCGGACAAGTTTTGGAATTCGAATCCCGCGTGAGGAATCAGCGTGATTCTATCGTATTCAAGCGAGTGCTGGTATCCAATGGCAATCTCAGTATGCGTACGACCAATATCGTTTGCTGGCCGAACAGCGGAGAGAGCGTTAGAATCGTGTCGTCCATCGCCCACCAGCATGGCAAATGCCCCTCGAGCATAGATGTCACCGCCCGTGAAAACCCTGGTCATCCCCTTCATCCCCAAAATCAAGCCGATCCCGTTGAAGTCATTTGGCTCAAAAACCGTGGGGAAAGAAACTTCAGAATCGTTATACCGAATTCCACCACTGATATCGAGCGAAGTGGAATTTGAGAAGTTCAGCTTCTTGAACAGTTCCAAATCCGCGTTGTACATATCAAGCCTGATCCGAGAGACCCCGGGGTCCACGCCAATGCGATCGTAAGAAAAATGCTTGAATCGCAATCCCACGTTGTTGGCGGTTGTGTAAGACAGGGTATACCGAGGCGCTGGATCATACCCAAAAACATTGTTGTCTCTGGTCCCGATCGATGTGTTCAATTGCAGAAACAGTACCTCTGTATCCAAGGACCATGGGCCAGCCGCGCGTGCGTTAACCTCCATGCTCATCAATGTAACCAAGAAAGCGAAAGAATAGAAAAATCTCTTGATCATCAGAAATGCCTCCATGCATTTGATGCGAGTTGTTGGTTGAGAATCCGCGTTCAAACTCGATATCCTCACCCCACAGTCCGCGACGCAATCGGGTCAAGGGACAAACAGGAGGTGCGAGTTGGTGACGCTTCGGTTTGGCATCGAATCAAACTTTCGCAATCCTAGACAACTTCCAACAAGGGTCGTTTTGTAGCAACGGATCAGGTCGTACTAAGAAGGCAATATTGTTAAAGAACGTGTTCTCTGGATTTCCTTCGAATTCAAAAAGAAAACAAGCGTTTTGTTATCAGAAGCTAAACCTCACTCTATTGGAGTTCACCCGCAGAAGCATCAAGACCGACAAATTCTATCTCGAGATACCGTGAACGCAGAACAAGTACCTGCGTTGCAACCGATTCAACCATCACCACTATCATCACCGAACGCGAACGATGGCATCGAGGAGATGCATCGGGCTTTGCTCCAGTTCGAAGAGGGCATGAAATGGGACATGCATTGTAACGATCCAGAGTTCATGATCCGCGTTGTCAAAACACGGAGAATTCATCTGGCTCTTGCGATTCAACCGCAATCAATTGGGAGTTCCGAGGCCAGAAACAGATAAAAGGGCATGCATTGCGCGGTTTTGAATACACAAGAAAACAATCAGCATTTCTTGAAAAGCTCGAATAGATCGATCGCAAAGTCTCGCTTTGCGATCCCCCTAAAAAGAGGGAAGCGAGTTTGAGAACTCTCTTGCCGAGCGCAAGTCATCCAGAAGTTACCTTGGTGATTCATCCCCAATGGCTAAGAAATCGCCGTTCCAATACGGCCTAGATCTACGGGACTTGCAATCTGATAACGTAGATCCATCGCAGCCAGTCGACATTCCTACCTGGGTAAATCGAAAACCGTTCTTCTCTGCTACAATGCATGTCCTTGTTGACGGTTTATTTCGAAGCAACCGAGGTGCATACATGCTGTTAGAAGTTCGTTTTCTTTGCGTCGCAGTCGTTGGCTCATGCCTATTGAGTTGCTTGTCTGATCGACTGCATGCTGATGGACCGACGCAAGCGAACTGGCCACAGTTTCGAGGTGCCGACGCAACGGGAGTGTCACGAAACAGCGGTTTGCCGGACAGCTGGTCCGAGACAGAAAATGTCGAATGGAAAGTTGACGTACCGGGACGCGGCTGGGGATCTCCCGTAGTCTGGGGTGACAATATCTTTCTTTCTACCGTGGTAAACTCCGGCGAAACCGAGCCACTTAAGAAAGGCCTTTATTTTGGTGGTGACCGACTCGGTATCCCAACGTCAGAGCATGAATGGAAAGTCATATGCCTCGACCTTGTCAGCGGCAAGAAGAAATGGGAAAAGTCCGTTCGCAAGGGTACGCCCACGTCTCCAATACATTTAAAAAACAGCTACGCTTCCGAGACGCCGGTAACAGATGGCAAGCATGTTTATGTAGCCTTTGGCAACGTTGGAATCTTCTGCTTCGACATGCAAGGAAATCTCGTTTGGAACCACCCATTGCCCGCCTCCCCAATGCGAAATGGCTGGGGAACGGCTGGATCGCCCGCAATCGACGGCGACTGCCTTTATTATCAAAATGACAACGACCAAAAATCATCGTTACTTGCACTCAACAAAAAAACTGGCGAGACGCTTTGGTCCGTAGATCGAGATGAAAAAAGCAATTGGTCGACGCCCTTCATCTGGAAACATGGTGCCGTAACGGAAATCGTGACCGCGGGAACGGGTGCTGTCCGAAGCTATGATGTACAAGGACAGCTTCTGTGGTCTTTAAAAGGTATGTCCAGTATCACCATCGCTACACCATTTGTAGTCGACAACCTCCTCTATGTCAGTTCCGGTTATGTAATGGATCCAACAAAGGCTCTTTACGCCATCAAACCCGGCGCGAAAGGAGATCTGACGCTGTCCGATGATCAAACAAGCAGCGAATTCATCGTTTGGTCTAGCAAGAAAATTGCCCCGTACAATCCGAGTACCTTGGTGAGCAATGGTCGTCTGTTCGTCCTCTATGATAGAGGGCTAGTAAGTAGTTATGACGCAAAAACCGGGGAAGCACACTATGAACGCCAAAAACTCAATCGCGGAACGGAGTTTACGGCGTCGCCTTGGGCCTATGACGGCAAGATTTTCTGCTTGAATGAAGACGGTGTCTGCTCCGTCATTCGAGATAGTGAATCGCTCGAGATTTTACACACGAACCGCTTAGCAGAAGGCGAGCTATGCATGTCGACTCCTGCAATAGCAGGTGATCGATTGCTAATTCGCTCTGACACTCGTTTGTACTGCATTCGTAAACCCAAATAGTGCGATGAAGGCTGCTTCGGACATGCTGAGGCATACCTTCTTTCAGTCGAGTATCGTTGGCTAATGATCCGTGTTCGTCATTTCCAAGTTGCCTCGGACGAGTTCAACTATTCCAAAGCAACAGTATCGTTGGACAACGCGATGGCATAGGCGACTTGCAGGTCGGTCTACCGCTCGATGCCAGTACTTTCCGCACACGGTATCACTCGCTCCATGGGGTGCCCAGACGTATTCGCCGGCGTGGCCCAGCATGTGAGTTGAAGAATGCGAAGCGGCCATCTCGTGCATGCCACTTTACGCCATGAGAAATCCAAAAACGTACCGTCCTTCGCGGCCCCCGAACAACAAAGCACGCCAACGCTGGAGAATACGTTGGTGTCTCAACACGCAATGACGGTTCTGACTATAATTGTCTGGCGAATTCAAGCGATGGAGCTAGTCATCTTTCCCACCGTTATCGCACTGTTGGTCTGTCGCGTATTGTTTTTCCTTTTCGCAAATGTAACATCAGATTCGGACATATCTTGACCCACCGATCCCTAGTCTATCTCACTTTCCTGCACTGCATTGCTCTATCGCTCTCTGCATTTGCGTCCGCGGTGCTACATGCACAAAACGCCGAATTGAAAGCACCCAACGCGGTGGTTGCGGCAGCAACAGACTTTGCGATTCAAGGCGAATATGAAGGCGCTAGTTTGGGGCTTCAAGTGATCGCGAGAGGAGACTCTGATTTCGAGTTGGTTCTCTATTCTGGTGGACTACCAGGTGCAGGATGGGATAAAAGCCCTCCAACTCGTGTTGAAGGAGATGATGACACGGTGCAACAAGTCGTCGCCAGCAAAAAACTAACGAAGGTCGAACGTAAAAGCCCAACACTAGGAAGTGCGCCGCCAGCCAATGCCATCGTTCTTTTCGATGGAACGCCCGAGTCGCTCAAGAACAACTGGATTGGGGGCGCAAAGATTTCCCAAGACGGGTTGCTTCAGCAAGGGGCAACAACAACGCGAGCCTTTCGAGACTACAGTTTGCACCTGGAGTTTCGCACTCCGTTTGAGCCTACGAAAGAGGGTCAAGGGCGCGGCAACAGTGGCGTTTACCATCAGGGGCGGTATGAAACCCAAGTGCTTGATTCGTTCGGACTGGACGGAAAAAACAATGAAGCAGGTGGCATCTATTCGATTCGCGATCCCGATCTTAACATGTGTTTTCCGCCCATGAGTTGGCAGACATACGATATCGATTTCACTGCTGCCCGATTCGACAACTCCGGTAAAAAGACGGAGGACGCACGGCTGACAGTTCGCCTAAACGGAGTGGTCGTTCAACAAGACGTTTCGCTACCGCATGCAACTACGGCCGCACCCAATAAAGAAGGTCCGAGCGATGGCCAAATTCATCTTCAAGATCACGGCAACGAAGTCCGTTACCGAAATATTTGGCTTACCTTGCGGGATCCCGCGCGTGAGGCTCGACGCCCGAGGATTGTCGGCTTCGATCGATTCCTCGTCGGCAACGAGAATGGGGGACGGGTACTTATATCGCAGCTTGGTTGTGTTGCTTGCCATGCTTCCAGTAATTCAGACGTAGCCCCAAAATCCGCTCCTAACCTTGACAGCGTAGGGACGCGGCTGCGGTTCGATCATTTTGTCGATTTCGTCGGTAGCCCGCGTAAAGAAAAATCGGGAACAACAATGCCCGATGTGATGCACGGCCTGTCCGACGAACAGAAAATTGAGAAGGGCAAGGCGATTGCCAGCTTCCTTGCGAAGACAGGGCGTGCGGTTGATCGGCCTGGAGATTTGACGTCGGCCAATCGAGGCGAAGAGTTGTTTCACTCGATTGGATGTGTTGCATGTCACTCGCCTCGGTCAGGTGCTGTACAGCTCGAGGGATCTAGTGTTCCGCTGGGTGACCTCACGATGAAATACACATTGGACGGGTTAAGCCAGTTTCTCCTCAACCCGCATGCGATCCGCAAAAGCGGCTTGATGCCAAAACTGGTCAACAATCAAACCGAAGCCCGCGATATCGCTTGTTATCTGCTTGGTCCAAAGATCATTGTCCCTTCAAGTGAGCAGTGGTCTGCCAAGGTCTTTTACGGAGAATGGGAGAAGCTACCTGACTTCAGTAAACTAAAGGAGGTCAAGGCCATAACCACAACAGGCCTAGATTTGACTGCCGCAGAACGCACCAGTAACTTCGCCATGCAGTTCCATGCATTCTTGCCCATTGAAACGGCGGGAGAATACCACTTTTATCTCAGTTCCGACGATGGTAGTCGGTTGCTCATCGACGACAAAGTCATCGTTGATAACGATGGCGTCCATCCGGCATCATTCAAAGGAAAGAAAACGCAGTTGGATGCAGGGACACACCGCATCCAAGTTGACTACTTTGAAAAAGGAGGGGAAGAAGTGCTGGCCCTCGAGATCGAGGGGCCTGGCACAGGACGCTCCCCTAGCAATAGTTGGATAACGTTAGATCCCAAAGGCGGCCTACAAAAGCAGTTGATTCCATCTCGTTATCAGTCGGATGAAAAGCTGGTCGACACGGGGCGTGAGTTATTCACGACGTCGGGCTGTGCCAATTGTCATGCGCTCCAAGTAAACGGCGCAATGATCTCATCGAGGTTAACTGCAAAGCCTCTTGAACAACTCGATACGGCCAAAGGATGTTTAGCGGATGACGTACCAAACACGGCGCCACAGTACGACCTGACCGCAGTACAAAAGCAGTCGATTGTTAAAGCACTAAAAACGATTGGTTCTCCGATTTCCACTGAGGAGCAAGTTCATTTGCAGATGGCGAACTCGAATTGCTATGCTTGCCATACCAGAGGTAATGTCGGAGGTCCAGAGAGCACCCGAAACAGCTTCTTTAAAACAAGTATGCAAGAAATGGGAAACGAAGGCCGACTGCCACCTTCGTTGACGGGTGTTGGCGACAAACTAAGGCCTGAGGTGATCGATTCCATCATCGCTCAAGGAGCCAAGGATCGTCCCTATGTGGTCACGCGAATGCCCGGATATGGAGCTCATCTAAATAAAGAGCTGCGAGACAATTTTGTATTGCTGGATGAAAAAAATCGCGGTCCTTCCACGGTTCCTGCCAGAGACAGTGAACAAGGCAACGCGCACTTGGTTGCAGGCCGGAAGCTCGTTGGAGGAGATGGTCTCTCGTGCATCAAGTGCCATCGCTTCGGCGACAAA
>CAIXME010000401.1 GCA_903920425.1 uncultured Pirellula sp.
ATGCCGCGATCAAATAAGGCCAGGGTGACCAGGGGCTTGGCGGTATATCGATTTGGAGTAGCTGTGCAGTGGAATTGCGAAGTATCGAGGCACCAAAGTGACCAATGACGCAACCAAGCACCGTGCCGATTATTCCGAGCCATAGTCCTTCGCGAACGATCATCCAAAGCAATTGCTTTTGCGTTGCACCCATGGATCGCAAAATACCCAACTGACGGCGCCGCTCTCCAACGTTCATCTGAAACGTGTTGTAAATGATGAACGCTGAGATCAATAGCGAAAACGCGGTCGCTAGCCGTAGGCCCTGCTGCATGGCGACCGTACTTTCACCGGCGACTTGGCTGCGCATCGTCGGTTCACGCGCTTTCAATCCTTCAGGTAAAAGTCTTTGAATGTCCTTGAGAGCATCCTCGGGTTTGGCTTTCTTTTCGAGCACGATCTGAAGAGCGTCGAGTTTACCCGGGGCTTTGGACCATTTCTGTATGGTTTTCAGTTCGCCCACAATCAACCCGGACTGCAGGCCCGCACTCGCATCGGTTGGCTTAATCAGACCGACAACCACGGCCGGTTGAACATAGGTCTTTGTCAAAAAGCGAACTTTGCTGCCCACTTTAAGGTTGGTCGATTTTGCAAAGTTCACATCCACCAATACCCCCGGCGATTCGGAGTCGGCTTCCGAAAGCTCTTTGCCGTCTATCAGGGTGTAGCCACGTACCTGCTTGTCCAATTTGGGGATGACGCCAAGCAATTGAACACGGTAACGAGTAGGACCATCGGGTGTATCCGATTTCGGATCGTCCACTACGGTCATGTTGGAATAGCGGCGCAAGATGGGGGATGCAACGGCTACTTCCGGCAGTTTAGCAATTGGCTCCAGCGGCTTGCCGTCGAATGAGGCTCCTCCTACCGCTTCGATCTCAATCGATGCGTTGCCGGTCACTGCGCGGACCATGGCCATTTGTGCCAAGCGTGCTGAAGTGGATGCCAACGACGTCGCGACTATAGCTGCAACGCCGATCACGATGCTCATCAAAGTCAAAAAACTGCGAGCCGGTCGCGATTTAATTTCCCGGATAGAAAGCTTACGCAATGGCATCAGCGATTCCCCTCCGAGAGAATCGCTGAGTCGCCGTCGGATGGCATAGGCGTTTTAGGAATAAGCCCCGAACCTACGTTAAACGCGTGAGCGTTCGCCGCAAATTCATCTTGGCGAATATCCCGCTCGATATTGCCGTCGCGAAACATCAGCAGACGAAACGCAGAACGAGCCACGTTGGCATCGTGGGTTACCATGACAATCGTTTGTTTGGAATCGGTGGCCAAGTCCCGTAACAGATTGGTCACGCGTCCGCTTTGACGCGAGTCCAAGTTGCCAGTCGGCTCGTCGGCCAGCAAGATCGCGGGTTTGATGGCAATCGCCCGTGCGACTGCGACGCGTTGTTGTTCTCCGCCCGATAGCTTTGCAGGGATATGGTCAGCGCGATGCAATAACTCGACCCGCTCCAATGCTTCCATTGCTTGCTTTCTAGCAATCTTCCAGTCGACACCGTCCAGCTCCAATGGGAGCGCAACATTTTCGACTGCAGACAATGTTGGGATAAGATTGAATGCTTGAAAGACAAAGCCAATCTTGCGACGACGGAGCAGTGTTCGCTCGTCATCGTTCAAGTTCGCAATATCGACGCCATCGAGGATGACTTGCCCACTTGTCGGCGGTTCGATTCCGCCGATGATACTCATGAGCGTGCTCTTGCCCGAGCCAGATGGTCCCATCACGGCAACAAATTCACCGCTATCAATGGTAAGATTGACTCCGCGCAAGACTTCGACGGCAACATCGCCCGTGCCGAATTGCTTGAAGAGATTGCGCGTTGAGATGATCGGCATTGTGGAATTGTTGTAAGTATTCGGGGATGAGCGGGAGGGGATTATAAACCATGATAGTGACCCTTGCATCCCTCCCCCCGCATGGCGAGCGGTGAGTATGACGTATTTTGCCCTAGTGGAGTATTTCTAACGGAGTAAATCAGTGCGAATTTTGGTCACCGGAGCGACCGGGCTTTTAGGGAACAACATTACGAGACTAGCGACCGAACACGGTTTCAACGTGGCGGGCCTCTGCCGTTCGGATCGAAACAACCGAGCCTTTCAAGGCCTCGATCTACCAATTTATTCTGTCGATTTGTCTGACACAGCAGGTTTGTCCAAGGCCTTAGACGGAAATTGGGACGCGATAATTCATTGCGCCGCGCATATCCATATCGGCTGGACACAGCTCGAACAGGGGATGCAAGTCAATCGCACGGGCACCGAAAACGTGTTGCGAGAAGCTCATCGACGTAACATCAAGGTAATCCACGTTTCCACGGTCAACACGCTCACCGTTGGAAGCCGCGAAAAGCCTGCCAACGAAGACACGACCGGCGATGGCCAAATCCCATGCACCTATGTCGTTACCAAAAGGGCTGCTGAGCAAGCTGCAATCGATGCGGCGGCTGGCGGACAAAACGTCGTGATCGTACACCCCGGGTTTATGCTTGGACCATGGGATTGGAAACCCAGTAGCGGACGGATGGTTCTGGGGCTCAACGGATTCGCTCCCTTGGCCCCTTCTGGTGGATGCACCGTATGCGATCCTCGAGACGTCGCGCAGGCGATCCTCAACGCAATCGAGCAAGGTGTTGCTGGAAGACACTACATTCTGGGTGGTGAAAACCTGACGTATTTCGAACTCTGGAAAAAGATATCATCCGCTCTCGGAAAAAGCGGACCGTTTACGTATATGCGAGCGCCAGGTCGAATTCTCGCTAGCCACATGGGAGATCTCTTGGGGCGAATCCTCGGCCGAGAGTTCGATGTAAACTCGGCTGCTATCGGTATGGCTTCTCAGTTCCATTGGTACTCGAGCCAACGCGCGATGGACGAATTGGATTACCAGCCCCGGGCTGTTGATGAGTCTGTTCATGACTCAGTGGATTGGCTTCGAAAATACGGATACCTAAAGTAAAGCCATGAGCCAAAGCCCTCTCAAGCAACTGCGAATCTTGGCTCACCGAAATCTCATCAAGTTCGGGATTGACGTACGAAAAAAACGAAAGGACCGGATCGTTCTCGAAAAGCAAGTCTTTCCAGAACTGCTTCGAAACCCGAATTACCAATCTATCCTGTTCGTCGGATGCGCCTGGTACACACTTCACTATCCTGATCTCTTTCGAAGCCGAAAATTCTTTACGATGGAAATCAGCCAAGACGAAGCCCAATACGGAGGCGATCGCCACATCATCGATTCATGCGAGAAAATCGACCAACACTTCCAACCCAATACCCTGGATGTCGTTATCCTGAACGGCGTGTATGGCTTCGGACTCAATGAGTTGCCTGCCATACAAAACACGTTATCCCAAATCCATCAGACGCTTGCTCCGTCAGGTTTATTCATCTTTGGCTGGAACGATCTGCCCACGACGGCACCCTATCGCATCGAAGAACTGACGGGGCTCAACGCATTCACCCCTTACGTGTTTCCCCCTCTTCAATCGAGTGTCTACGAATCCGATCCAAAAAATCGTCATCGCTTTCACTTCTATCGTAAGGAATGCTAGCAATGGATGATGCGATTGCTGCATCGTTAGAGAGAGCCATCGCGTTGGCTGTTGATGCGCACCGAGGGCATCGCGACCGCGCTGGTTCGCCATATATCTTGCATTTGATGTCTGTGATGCAAAAGGTTGACGATCCGATTGCACAGCAGGCTGCTGTTCTACACGATTACATTGAAGACGTGTCAGGTACCATTGTCGAGCTAGAGCGTCATGGTATTGATGGGCGAGCAGTCCATGCAATCGCATTGCTCACCAGGGATAACCGCGATCTCTATTCGGAGTACATCATAGCATTGAGCAACGACTCGGTAGCGAGGCAAGTAAAGCTAGCGGATATCGAGGATAACTTTCGAATCGACCGCGTGGCATTCGATGCTCAGAGACAACTTGAGGATGCGAACCGTCTTCAGAAGTACATTCTGAGTCATCAGTTTCTTAGCGGTAAGATCGATGTCATGGAATATCGTGAACGGATGCGGCCTCTGGAAGCAATCGCTTAACAGTGCACTGCCCCTGAATGGCGCTATGCGCTAAGGCGTTGGTACATGCACGTGGGATATGGGAGCACGGCGATCGGGCATGGCGTTTTCAAAGGCCAAACAAACCGAGGTAGTGTTGTTCTGCAGCCCGCATGGCCTGAATGTCTTTGCTAGATTTATCGCGGAGTCCAATGATATGGAGCATCCCGTGTATTACGTAGAGAAGGAGCTCATCGTCACCGGACCAATCGTGTTCTGGCGCAATGCGATCGGCCGTATCCACGCTAGCAATAATCTCACCTTCGAGGTTTTCGTCTCCTTCGGTGAAGTCAAAGCTGATGACATCGGTGGGATAGTCGTGTGCGAGATGCTGTAGGTTGACTTCGTGGATTTCGTGATCGCTCACCAGGGCAACGGAAATTTCGCCAGTCTCCCATCCGTAGTCTGCGGCGATGGTTGTGATGGCTTTCTTGAGTCGACTGGTGGGGCATTTGCGAATGCTATCGGAACGGTGAAGCAGGATGCGGATTGGCATAGGGTGAAGATGGGTTGTGTGCGGGGGTGTTAACGGCCAGATGGATTGTAGCTGGTGGGGGCAATGTTGCGACTGGTGAAACATTGAGTAGCCGTGTGTGGTCGAAACTTTGGAATCATCGCGAAGAACCGTCAAAATTGGTAAAAACACTTCGCTAAACGGAAGATTGTGCCGAAACATAGGTTGTATTCGCAAACCAGTAGTCTGGTCGTACGAGGGGGGGCCCCGTGCAGCGAGTTTTTCCAGCGTGAGCTGGTACATACTCGTTCGACAACGGGCAGTTCCACCACAAGCGATCCAGCAAGGAACGTTTGTTGGTGCTGAAGTCTAAGACAACAGCTCCACAACGCCGTTTTTTCCCGCAAAAAAACCGTAGGAGGGTTTCCATGCGACGATTCTTTTTGGGCATGGCGATCGCCTCGCTGACCGCCGGTGCTCCCTTGACGGCGTTCGGTGGAGATCGCGAGATCGCCGATGCCATCGTGTCGACATTAAAGCAAAAGCAAACAGATGGATCCCTAAAGGGATTCGACATCGATCTTTCCGTTGAAGACGGCAAAGTAATCGTTGGTGGCACTGTTGCTAACCAAGCTCAGTTGGACAGTGTCCTTCAAGTTGCTTCGACAACCGCAGGTGTTAAGCTCGTCGAGAGCAAAGCCACGGTTCGTGAAGCCACACCAGCAGCCAAGAGCGAAGTGGTTCCAGCTTCGGCAAATGACGATGCTCCATCGCTTTTGACCGAACCATCGAAGATTGCTGAAACGCAACCGACCGTCAATGCAGCAGACGCAGCGGTAACATCGGAAGTGCTAGGCCGACTTGGGAAAGCCCAGTCTGCTGGCAAGCTTCGCAACTTCGAACTCGACGTTTCGACCGTTGAGGGAGAAGTGTGGACACGAGGTTTTGTAGCGACACCAGAACAAAAGCAACTTGTTCTCGGAACGATTCAACGAACACCAGGCGTTCGCAAGGTGATCGATGATGTCACTGTAACCGGTGGCGTTCGTCCAGCTAGCAACGAAGCACCGATGGCAGCACCAGCTCCATCGTCGATGCCAGTTGTTGGCAGCGGTGCACCTCGAGCTTTCGCTCCAAGTGCATTGACTAATGGATCGTTCGATGGCTCCGGAATGGCAGGACCTGCCGCACCAGTGCCAATGCAAGGTGGTGCTGGTTACGGCGGAGGAGCTCCTCGCTATGACCAACCCAACATGCCAAGCTACGCATGGCCTAGCTATGCAGCTTATCCAAACTACTCCGCTGTAACCTATCCAAAGCAATACAGTGCTTCGGCATGGCCATACATCGGACCGTTCTATCCATACCCACAGGTTCCACTCGGATGGCGTAAAGTCGCCCTCGAATGGGATGACGGACTATGGTACTTGGACTTCACACACAAGAAGTAATCCACTTCGAGTGTGACGCAAATAAAGAGAGCCGGCTTTTTCAAGCCGGCTCTTTTCGTTTTGATGTGCTGTCGTTTGAGAGCAGTCGCTCAACCGGGTGGAGGCTGAGCAGCATTAGTGCGTTAGCTCGCCAGTTGGCAGATCGGCTGACTAGCCGCGGCGTTCTTTGAGTCGAACAGCCTTACCGCTTCGTTCACGCAGGAAGTACAGCTTGGCACGTCGTACGACGGAGCGGCGTTTCACTTCGATCTTTTCGATGCGTGGTGAGTGAACGGGGAACTTTCGCTCAACCCCCTCACCAGCGACGATTCGACGAACAACAAACATTTCACGGGTGCCGGAGCCGCTCTTGGCAATCACGGTACCGCTGAAAATCTGGATGCGTTCTTTGGTGCCTTCCAAAATCTTGGTGTGCACATCGACGGTGTCGCCGATACCGAATTTGTCGACATTTGCCTTGAGAAATGGCTGTTCAACCGATAGGAGAATTTGCTGGCTCATGATCTAATGGACAAAATCGAATATAGGTGAAATCGA
>CAIXME010000402.1 GCA_903920425.1 uncultured Pirellula sp.
AGCGATTTCGCGTTGACATCGTCGACGATGCGAACAGACTGTTGCGAGGCAATGACCTTGTCCTGCAGCACATGCGTGGCTTGATCTGTGTTGAACTTGATCTTGGTATTTGTTTCGTTGACGAGGATCGCAGGTTTATCCCAATCACCGCTAGCTTGTACAGTGAAAACAGACGAAGCGTTCTTGGCCAGAAGTGTATCGATGATTGGTAAAGCACTTGCGTTGAGCTCGGGTATGTAGAAGCGAATCAAGTAGCTGCCGTCGACTCCGGCGACGCCTTTCGCTTTCGCAAGATTCATGACAATGTCGCTTTGTGTACTCGGCGCACCGACAACGGGTTGCGTCGCGATACTCAAGTCTTTGCCCAATCCGACCCAATCGGTTGCACCAAGATATGCTTGATTGTTATCCAAATGATGGGAAAGAACGAGATTAGAAATGTCTGCCCCCGTGGCTACATCAACATCGACCCGATAGGCACGTTCGAAACTTTTCCCAGTTGCGGTTTCATTTTCTGGTCCGACATATATGATCCTTGTGTTCACAATGCCAGGAGTGATCTTGAGTTCGGCTTCAGCACCTCGAATGGATGGGTCTTTGGTTGGGTTATCCAGTGAGTCGTTGCCGAATCGGAACCCACCGGCGGCAATTATCGGGAGCGAGAGACCAAGCTCTGCTGATGCATCGATTGCGATCTGCATGTCGACTTGCACTGCCGGCTGTTCCGCAACGTAACTGCCGAACGGAAGCTCGAGCACGACGAGTTGATTGCCGGGAGTCCCCACTAAGACGCGAGGATTCCCAGAAGAATCTCTCGCGAGTGGATGAGTTGCTTTTCCATTCGCATCAAAGGTGAGTATGGTCTCTCTCAACGGTGTATCCAGCATCGACGATGAGCCGGGCACGTAATGAACCCCACCAGCGCCCCCATCTGGGCTGCTCGTTGGAAGCACCACATCAATGTAAGGTCCGAAGCCAACCGAGCTTCCCGCATTGTCAAACCGAAGAGAGACATGTTGTGTTTCCGCGATGAGCGGTTGCGAGCTAAGTGCAGCCCAGCTAACCGATACGTCTGAGGCCATCATCTCGCGTGGTTCGAGAATTTCGGCACGAAGGGCAAGTCGCGATTTGCGAAGAGTATCCGACATCAAGGGGTCCGTTGCTTTTAAGAAAGAGAGCGATAGTCACAGTGAAGTGACAACCAGGTAAGCAATTCACGGGCCAGTGCCTGCAGAGCGAATACATGAGAAAAAATTTCGGCTTTTGACGAATAAGTCGATTCGACACAGTAGCAAATACAGGATGACAGGTAATCGATTCCGTATTTCAATTGGCCAACCAGAGGCTCGTTGCCAAGGGCCCTTGAAGGCACTACGCAAAACTGAATGCCGACATCGGCCCAAATATCTGACAGTCATGCTCAGCCTCTTGGATCGTAACATTGCTTTTGCGTGCTTTGATTCGATGCCAGCAGAATGTCCCGACGGATTATCGGCACATTGAAATCCCATCTGCTATTAACCGGGCAGTCGAATAATCTAGAGTCCTGGTCTGTGGGTTGGAATTCGCGGGGCGTTCAGATAAACAACCCAAATCAAATCGAGCTCGCGACGGTTCGCGGTCGACTTTTCGCTTTGCCAAGCTCAGTCAGGGAAAACCTACATGGCAGAAATATGCAAAAATGTTCCCGCTTTCGCGCAAGATCCCGATTCCTGATTCAGTCTAGTTGTCAGAGACGAATTGAGCCCCATAAGCGACCAACAGATGAAGCCAACTCACGAGCCAACCCGAGCCAGCCTCATTCTGCGACTTCAAGACGCAGAGGATGTGGCTGCATGGGATGAGTTCGCGGCAATCTATGGCCCCGTGGTTTTTAACGTCGCTTTGAGCCGAGGCTTTCAAGCGGCAGATGCCGACAACCTGGTCCAAGAGGTTTTCATGGCGGTTGCCAGTTCAATTTCCAAATGGCTGCATCGGGATGACCGCGGTAGTTTCCGTGCTTGGCTCTTGCGAATCGCGAGAAATGCCGCTGTTGATATGATCACGCAGAAAGCCACCCGATCCTTAGGACGCGATGGTAGCGAGGCCCTGGCCCACTTGGTAAATCTACCGGCACCATCAGCGATTTCGAGCGATCTGGATCTCGAATGCGAGCGACTCGTCTTTCAATGGGCATCAGAGCGAGTGCGCAAGTCGGTGGCAGAGCACACTTGGCAGGCGTTCTGGCTGACGAGCATCGAGGAGTTATCGGTCGAAGAAGCTGCGGCTCAACTCGACACGCGTCCCGGCAATATCTATTTCGCTCGCAGTCGTGTCATGGCACGGATCAAGGAACTTGTCCAGCAGTATCAGGATCAACAATGAACGAGAATCAAGTTACTTGCGATGACAGGGCGTTGGAGCAAATGCTACGGAGCGAACAATCGTCTGAACCGAGCGAGCTGCTGCTCGATCATGTAGAAACCTGTATGCGCTGCCAACAGCGAATCGCTGAATTGGCGGGCCCCTTGGCGATGTGGCACGGTGTGAAAGCCGCCATCTCTGAAGCCGTCTGCTCAAAACCTCAACGCCGGTTTCCGCCAGTGAACCTGGATCCATCTGCCATGCACTGGACGGAATCGATGGCCAAGCAGTTGCTTTCTCCTCCAACGCATCCAGAAATGCTCGGGCGCATCGGGCGATACGAAGTGGAGCGGTTGATCGGTTCAGGTGGAATGGGAGTCGTCTTCAAGGCGTTCGATACAGAACTCAATCGACCTGTTGCTATCAAACTATTGGCTCCCTATCTGGCTAGCAGCGGACCAGCCCGAAAACGATTCGCGCGAGAGGCGCGTGCGGCGGCGGCTGTCGTACATCAGCACGTAGTACCGATACACAACGTCGAGACTGAGCGAGAATCACCGTTCATCGTGATGCAGTATGTGTCCGGAGAATCGTTGCAAGCTCGAGTTGATCGCGATGGGCCAATGGAATTGTGCGAAATACTAAGGATTGGAATGCAGGTTGCCGACGGCCTGTCTGCGGCTCACATGCAAGGTCTTGTACATCGCGATATCAAGCCATCCAATATTCTGTTGGAAGAAGATGTCGACCGCGCTATGATCAGCGACTTTGGACTCGCACGCGCAGCCGATGATGCCAGTCTGACTCGTACTGGTTTCCATCCCGGTACGCCTCAATACATGTCGCCAGAGCAGGCGTCCGGTCAAAGCTTGGATGCGCGTAGCGATTTGTTCAGCCTGGGCAGTATGCTCTACACGATGTGTACTGGTCAGCCGCCGTTTCGAGCCGAAAACAGTTTGAGCGTCATGCGCCGAATCACGGACACCGAACCAAAGCCCATACGCGAACTCGACCCAAGTATTCCAGATTGGCTGGAGCAATTGGTCAGTATTTTGATGGCCAAGAATGTTGACGATCGCCCAAAGTCGGCTGCGATTGTCGCTAGCCTTCTGCAGCAGTGCCTCGCCCATATCGAACAACCTCATTCGGTGTCACTTCCGAACGAGTTGCGCAGTTTGCAAGTGACATCTCTTCAGAGTCGCAAAAGGAATATCTTTATGTTGATTTCAGCATCGGCCATGACTGCATTGTTGGCTTGGGTGGGATTCGGTTTGTTGATGGACGATCCGCAACAGTCGGGTACTACCAACCAAGCCTCGTCTGGTAGCAAGACCAATAGCGAAGGCGTGGCGGCTAAAGAAACCACCGGCGCTGCGGCCAAGATGCAGGGAGCGACATCTGTCGAAGGCTATAAGATAACGCTCGAAGGTGTAGGTAAACTCGGCGATATTAGTGAACGGGTCACGAAGTACCGTCCAACGATGAACACACAGTCTACACTTCAGGGCTCGACGAACTTCTCTTCCGGTCAGTTTGCGACTGGCCAAGCATTCGATAATGGAAATGGTAACGGCGGTGCAGTCGGTGGTTCCGGGACGGCGACAGCAGGTGGGGGCGGTTTTACTGGCGGAGGCGGAGCCGGTTTCGGATACGCCTTCACCAAACCAACTTATGGGATTGCACTAAAAATCACAGAAGAAGCGGCAAAAGGCAAACGCGATAAGAATCGTTACGTTCAACTGGGATCTGCCGTGAAAATCGTAGAGCTTGACGGAACGGTAGAAGAAGCAGAAGACTCTGGTCCTATCAGTGCGACGTGGCCGAAGTTTGATCGTCAATTTCCAGGAACGCTAGGTTTGTATGTTCCTCGCCGCAAAGGTATCGAAGTGCCGCTGAAGGAAATTCACGGCGAACTCAAGATCACCACAGGCCGACGGGTGGAAGCGGTGTTCGCTGGAACGAAGCCGCAAAAGAAAAAAGCCGATGGTGAAGAGTTTGCAGTAAAGTCTATCGATGAATCTCCAGAAGGATTGACGGTAGTCGTATCGTTTCCACCTACCACTGCCATGAAGAATGCCAAGAACATGTTCGAGCGGATGCAGCATATGATGACATCCATGAGCAACTACGAATTGGAAATCGAAGACAAAGAGGGAAACATCCACATCCCCTCCGGGGCGTCTGCGACAGGAGGTGGGGGCGGAAGTTCGCAAAGCTTTAGCTTTAATGGGAACACGCAAAATCGCTCGTCCAAGACTTCCGAACCAGAGTTGTCAACGATATCGTTCCGGTTCAAACCGATTCGAACTTACGACATCAAAAGCATTACTGCACGCGTCGTAGAATTAGATGGCGAACCACGGACAGTGCCTTTCGTAATCGAAGTTCAATCCAAGTGATGAATAGCGAATTGACTTCGTCGCTCGGCTAGAAAGCCATTTTGCTAATTCATAAAATTTCCAATTTTTCTTGTCAGATTGGCCCTTAAACTGAGTTTAGTCAGAGCGGAGGGCAAAATGACTGAATTTCCAGAAACGCGATCAGCCTTGCTTCATCAGATCCGTTCGCCGGACGAACGCGAAGCGTGGGACGAGTTTACGCTCGCATATGGGCCAGTGATTTACAGAATGGCTAGGCGGAGAGGCATGCAAGACGCAGACGCACAGGATCTTGCGCAAACGGTCTTCATGCAAGTTTCTGGTGCCATTGGGCGGTGGGAAAAGGGGCCAGAAAAGCGATTTCGGCACTGGCTTCGACGCGTAGTCAAGAATGCGATAGTCACGGCCCTTACGAGGAGTCCAAAGGATAAGGCCGTCGGCGGTTCCGACATTCAGGGCGTTTTTGCCGTACGATGCGATTCAGAGCAATCCGTTGAGCAAGAGCTGCTATTCGAGCACAAACGCGAACAGTTCTTGCGAGCCGCATCGATCGTGCGTTCCGAAGTCAGCGAGGATACGTGGTATCCATTTGAACTGACCGTGATTGAAGGAAAAACATGCAACGAAGCTGCTGCAATGACTGGCAAGTCAATCGGGAATGTTTACGCCTCGCGAAGTCGAGTGATGCGAAGAATTCGGGATGAGGTAAAGCGGTTGGAGCAGTGTGATTCATGAACGCGAAAAACAACGAGTGCAATGCGCAGCGAATTGATGACTTCCTAGACTCACGTGGTGTCACTCACGATGAGCTGGAACTTTTCGCCCACCTTGATTCGTGCGAGGATTGCCGCAAAAACATGGAATTGCAGGCAGCGGAACGCGAGTATTGGACCGATGCCGAACTGATGTTAAAGGCACAGGATTTTGATCATGCAGTATCTTCCATTTACTCCTTAGCGACAAACCGACCGCGACATCCTGGGCCGGATGCTACCATTCAAAGTGTGATCGAATCTCTCGCACCCACGGACGACCCCAATCGCATCGGGCGCCTCGGGGGTTACGAAGTTACCGGTGTGGTCGGCCTCGGAGGGATGGGGGTTGTACTCAAGGCGATCGATCCGGCGCTCGACCGCGTCGTTGCCATCAAGGTTATGGCTCCCCACTTGGCCAACAACGCTACCGCACGCAAACGCTTTTCTAGGGAAGCCAAAGCAGCAGCAACCGTACTGCATCCGAACGTTATTCCGATCCACTCCGTCTCAAGCGAGGAATCGATACCCTTTCTGGTAATGGCCTATATCCGAGGTGGCTCTTTGAAGCAGCGATTAGATCGCATGGGCTTCCTATCGACTTTAGAGATTCTGCGCATTGGTTCTCAAGTCGCTGCGGGATTGACCGCGGCTCACGAACAAGGACTGATCCATCGTGACATCAAGCCTGAAAACATCTTACTGGAGGACGGTACCGAGCGAGTGACACTTACCGATTTTGGTTTAGCTCGGGCTGTTGATGACACGTCGGTGACACGCGAAGGTATCATCGCAGGCACCCCTCAATACATGTCACCTGAGCAAGCTCGCGGCGAATCGGTCGATCAAAGGAGCGACCTGTTTAGCCTAGGTAGCGTACTCTACACGCTTTGTACTGGACGGCCGCCATTCCGAGCCGAATCAACTTTTGGTGTCATGAGAAGAATCAGCGACGAGGAAGCGATGCCCATTCGTGAAACGAACGCCGATATCCCAATTTGGTTAGACCTGATCATTCAAAAACTGATGGCGAAAGAGAAGTCCGAACGCTTCCATTCCGCAGCTGAAGTTCAAGAACTGCTTGAAGCCTGCTTAAGCCACGTACAGCATCCGGCGATCTTCCAATTACCACCGCAGATCGCAAGAAAGTATCGTTTCGCGACTAGCAAGCCCTTTGGTCCCAGTTATTACCTACTACCGGTTGGGGTGTTCACGATGCTTTGTCTATTTACGGCAATCGCTATGGGGATTTTCTTCCAAAC
>CAIXME010000403.1 GCA_903920425.1 uncultured Pirellula sp.
ATGTGCAACTGATTTACGATATGCACCGCATCACGCAAATGGAGCGAGATCGTTTCGGGGACGCATTGGCGCTTTAGTGTGTCATCGGCAATAATCGTGTAGTGATGGACGAATGAGCTCGTAGACAAAATACTCCGATGACAATTGAAACGCTGGTCGTTGCACCCGGCCCGAATGAGACTACCGTACGAACGCCCGACGGTCGAATCCTGAAAATCCCTGACGGATGGGAATTATTGCCGCCCGGTGACGCAGGTCTTACTCGACGTGTCAAAGCCGCAGGACCAACCTGGACGGTACAAGAAAAAAAGGGACGCAGGACCTTTTCGAAGGGAATTTGGGCTTCCAAAGACTCCATCCAGTCTATTCGAATCGATCTGGAACAAGAACGCTCCACCGAATCGTACGCCAAACGAAAGGTCGCAGACGCCAAGCGGCGAGAGAAAAAGCAGGAGGAATACGTCGAAGACTTCTGCGCCGCCGTCGTCGATTTCTTGAACTTTGACCAAAGATACGCGACACTTGCCGAAAAATTGGCCAAAGCGGTTACAATCCACGCCACACCGGTCGGAAGTGGCACGGTCGCACGTACCGAAAGGATCCCCGTCGAAAAACGAGCCGAAGCAGCCGTGATCGCTTGGATGCGCCACCAAACGACTGCGTATGACAACCTAAAAATTCCTCGCGAAAAAGGAAAACGTCGCGAAGTACGACGGATGCTCGCCGAAGAGTCTCGACAATTGCTCAACGATTATCGACGCGGCTTTAATGTCGATGCGAACCATTGCGCTCTTCAAAAAGCACTACACGAATAAAAACATGTACCACCAAACTATTGTCAAACCGAATGCAGAAGAAGTCGCTATTGCTGCGACGGAATGGCTTGTCGAAACGATTCGTGAATGCATCGCTGCACGCGGGAAATGCAGTATCGCGCTCTCGGGTGGATCCACTCCCAAACGACTCTACCAATTGATTGCGGAGAATGAGACCAAGAGCTTGGATTGGTCGCAAGTCGTGTTGATCTGGGGAGATGAACGCAATGTGCCACATGACCATGTGGATAGCAACTGCCTCATGGTTCGCGAAGCATGGTTGAACCGACTGGATCCCGCGGAACCGAAAACCATCCCTGTAGCCATTCCCGTCGAGATCCACGCCAAATCGCCAGAGAGAGCCGCCGCCGAATACGATGCAAAATTGAAACAAATTTTGACCAGCGACGAAGAGGACACGCAGGCGGAATTCCCTTCGATCGATATCGTGCTGCTCGGACTTGGAGACGATGCCCACACCGCGTCGCTTTTTCCAGAAACGGACGCATTGAATGAAACCGAACATTTGTTCGTCGCCAATTTTGTTCCTAAACTATCCGCGTACCGTTTGACCATGACCGCACCCATGATCAACTCCGCACGCAACATAGCGTTCCTCGTTTGCGGTGCTTCTAAACGTCCGGCAGTCGACGTAGTGCTTCACGGCCCTCGACATCCCGACGAGTATCCTGCGCAGCTCATCGAGCCGAAACTAGGACGCCTTTGGTGGTTCCTGGATACCGCAGCCGCTTCCGAAGTATTGAAATAATCGAAACCAAGAAAATGTCCGAAGAATCCAAAGAACCCTCCACCGATCCATCGCTCAGTCCCTCTTTCGGCGGATTGCGCGTCGCCGCCCTCGAGAGCCGAAGACGAGACGATTTTGCTCGCCTGATCGAGCGATTTGGAGGACAAGCGTTCGTCAGTCCCTCCATGCGTGAACTGCCGATCGAAAAGAACAAAGAAGCAGTCGACTTTGCTTACCGAGTCATTACAGGTGAAATCGGTGCGGTCATTTTTTTGACAGGCGTGGGATTCAAGCAGTTGATTGCGGCCATCGAGCCACACATGGATAAACAGCGTTTCCTCGATTCGCTTTCAGACATCCCAACCATCGCGAGAGGGCCCAAGCCTGTTGCCGCCATGCGCGAATTTGGGCTGCAACCAACCTATCGCGCCCCTGAACCCAATACATGGCGCGAAGTGCTCCAGCTGATCGACCAACACTTGCCGATTTCCAACATGACGATCGGCCTGCAGGAATACGGGATTACGAACCATTCTCTCATCGGAGGTCTAGAAGCCCGCGGCGCTCGCGTTACGACGGTGAAAGTCTATCAATGGGAGTTCCCTGAAGACGTAAAACCTCTCGAAGAAAACGTGCGAGCTATTGTCGC
>CAIXME010000404.1 GCA_903920425.1 uncultured Pirellula sp.
ACATCGTTGATCGCATGCATCATGATGGAGATTGGTCGCACTGCCAACATAATGCCCCACATGGGCAACGCGATGAATCTGCTGATTTTTACCGGCGCCATTACCCCCACGCTCTTGGGCAACAACTCGCCAAATAAAATCACCGAGGCAACGCTTGCGAAGCCGAATAGGATGGACCAGCCAGACCAAGTAGCGTCTTTGGTCAGTTCAGAAACGACGACATTCGCACACGCAAAAAACGTGATGTTGATAACCAGATTGCAAAGCAATATGCAGGTTAACAAACGCGATGGATTGGAAAGCAAATCTTCGATGGCTCGGTCGGATCGACCAACCTTGTTGAGCTGAGAGCGTTGTAATGTTGTCAACGAAAACAACGCCGCTTCACTCGCGGAAAAGAGCGCTGACATGCCTAGCATGACGAGCAAACCAAGGCTCATCAGGATCCAGGTTAAGGAGTGAACATCGCTATTCGAGGCTTCTGTCAGCAATGGTTAACTCGCATGCTTGTCTGCCGGTCACTCTTCATCGGCGGTTCTAGCCCGGCCAAACGCAAAGTCAAATTCGCTCAGTGCTGGGATCATCATCGATGCAGTCGCGAATGCATACGAAATGGAGACCACGCTAAAAACCGCCATCTCCTGATCGCGAAGGATAAAGCTCGTGATGGCAAAGAAAGTCAAAAACGGCAGAAGGAACGAACTGAGAGTGATGGCCGGCGACGGGTTTCTGCTACCGATCGCTACATACAATCCAGTTCCACCACCCAAGATGATGAAGAGGAAAGGTGCCAGCTGACGTCCGAAAGATCCTCGGAACATCAACATGATCAACATGCACGTTGCGACGCCCAGGAACAGAAAGAATACCGTCCCAAGACTTGTTCCGATCGCAACACGGCTTTGGGAGTATATCATCCCGCAGTGGACGCCCAGCATTGCGACAAACAAATCCATGACCAGCAAACACGTTACGGTAAAGACAAGGTTTTCCGTCGACAACGCCGACTGGCTCCACATGTAAATGCAAAGCAGCAACGGAGCCAAAACCATTTCCTTTGTGACGTACAAGACTCCGCAAAGCTTGCCGAACAAGAAACTTCGCGGCGTGATCTCCGTCACTAGCAGCAGATCCAATGCGCCGCCGTCTCGTTCGTTGGTAATGGAATTCACCGCCAACGCGTTGATGATAATCAGCGACAAAACAAAAAAGGGTGCAATCAACGAAACCGCCGCAGGCACGAGTTCTTCTTGGAACGATGTTTCCTGGAGCGCCAATCCGCTGATGATGGACTGTCGCAATCCAAATGCGACCAAGCAAGCAAACGTCAAGTAGGCCAGCCGGATCAACATCACTTTACGACCATATGCCCATGTCCGCATTTCACGCCAAAGGACAGGGTTGTTCCAAACGTGCCGCGGTGCGCGGCTCTTCCATGCCTTGACAACACGCTTGCCTGACTCGGCGCTAACCAGTGTCTCCACGTCGGCCGATGCCAAAGGCGCTTCCTCGGATTCGGCATTCACTGCTTTTCGTTCACGTGAGGGATTCCAGACCCGCAACATCTTGATCGACAACAATGTCAACGTTGCACCCAGACCCAACATGACCAAGCCGGACAGAATTGCATTTCCCATCGGTAATGCAAATGGAAGAACATTCTTCGACCCGATCGGCTGCGCGATATCCCAGACCGCACGTAGCGGACTTACGAAAATCGCCACCGAAGACGAAATCATGGGGATTCGCCCTGCGGCAATCACTTCTCCAATCGCCAACCATAATGCAATCAGCAGCATCGTGACCGCGATGGCTTGAAAGGTCTTCTCTCGCCAAAACGCCACCGTTGCACCCAACGCTGCGCTGGCAATCAACGTGCAGAACGTTACCCAGGTACAAGCAATTACCTGTTCCAGCGATACGCCACCCAGTAGCGATATCGTAAACACGATCGGTAAAGCAGCTAAAAAAGCATTCATCGTCGGCAGCAATCCCGCTCCGATTTTCCCAAGTACGACCTCGGTGTTGGACAGCGAGGTCATCAACAGCAACAGCAGTGTTTGCTTGTCCTTTTCATGGCTAACGGCACTCGTTCCGGCCAAGGCAGCCATGAACAACAGCACTATCAACTGGAATGGGCCGATGAGTTGGAAAATCAATACTCCAAACCGGGCCAAGTCCCCAGCGTTTTGCACTGGTTGGATTCCGGCCAACAGCAACCATGTGGTGCAAACGATTCCAAACAACATCATCGCAAAGACGACGCGGTTTACAAAATGCCGACCTCGGCGAGGCAGCGTCGATGTTTCACGTTGGAAGATAGGTCCGATCATGACACGAGTTTAATGTCAAAACCAAGGGCTGGCTATGACGTTACTTTTACTTAAGAGAAAATTGAAACATTGTTCAAAAAGCTGGCCATTCGTTCCGATTTTGATGAAGGTGCATAGGCTCGACTGCCGAGAGAAAAAACACGAGTCCGAGTGAATCTGGATTCACCGAAGAATTCCGTCAGTCAGGACATACCATGAGCTACTTGAAACATTGGAAACTAGATCGCTCCCCATTTTCGATCGCTGGAAATCGAAGAGCGGTCTTTACCGGTGGAACGGTCGAAGAAGCACTCGCTCGAAGCGAATTCCTCATCGATCAGGGGAAAAGGCTGGGA
>CAIXME010000405.1 GCA_903920425.1 uncultured Pirellula sp.
AAAATGAATTCTTGATATCTCTGTGTCTTGGTGTCTCTGTGGTTATCGCAATTCTGGACCGAATCCCTGGCTAACGCGTCGGGTTCTGATAGTGCCGATCAGAATCCATGGTTCACGCGGAGACGCGGAGACGCAGAGAAGAGTTGTGATCAAAAAATGAATTCCAGTGACGTCAACTGTCCTCTGTGGCTCTGTGTCTCTGTGTCTCTGTGTGAAACATGGTATCTGAACACAAAGTCCCCCCGAAGCGTTGCGGCTTGCTAATCTCAGATCCGGTGCTTTGGCGTTGTCTCGTTCTTGTCGTGATTCACTTTGGTGTCACGGTGCGTCGCAAACATCGCCGTTACTTACGACAACTCGAGCTAAGAGTTAGAGATCGAGAGTACTAGAATGTGCAGTGGGGATTACGAATCCGTGCCCCCGCGCCTACGGGATTCTCAGTCTAACGACTCTAGATTCAATTCAGATATAGGCTGATCCAATCCTGTCCCTTGCGACATCGGGACGTCGCTGCGATGGTTGGTCCGTATCGCGGTGACTACTAGTCGGCCGATATCCAGGCGCACCACTCGCACCGCTTTTCCGGAGTCGATCGGGCCGCTCTCGCTGAACGCTTCGTAACTCTGGCCGTTGATCGTCACCAAACCGCTAGGGATCATGTCGACCATCGCTACCCCTTCGGCTCCAACTAACGATTTAGCATCGCCAGTCTTGGCCGCGTCAGACCAGACGTAAGTCCCTGAGGATTCCGGGGCACTGATCATGCGACGTCCGAAGGGTGTCTTGGGCCAGACCACTACGAATGCCCATAGCATCGCAGGTATGCAACACAGGACGGCAATGAGCATCCAGACCCCTGTGCTGAAACTGTGCGCGAAAGCCACTACGATCGCAGCGAATGCAAACATACCGGTGACAGCAATGAGAATGCCACCGGTAGGTATCATGAGGTCGATGGTAAAGATCACCAATGCAGCGATCAATAACAACGTAGCAATCGCAAATAGGGTCAAATCCGCCTCCTCGCACCAACACCAAACGTGAAACTACTTGAGGATCATATCGTCCACCGTTTTACCCGAAGGTATCATCGGTAGCACATGCTCTTGATAAGGAACCTCAACATCCAATACGTATGGACCGGGATAATTGATCATTTCTAACAAAGCGGCTTCCAGTTCCGACTTTTTGCGAACCGTGTCCGCTCCGCATCCATAACCCTTGGCGATTTGGACGAAATTCGGATAGCGCTTCGAAGCGTACGAGTGGGCCACCGTGGATCCAGGCCCGCGAGCTTCTTCATCATCGATTGGTCCCAGATACGTGTGAGCGCGGTTGGCTCCCTCGAAACGATCTTCCCACTGAACCACCATTCCCAAGTGCTGGTTGTTGAGCAGCAACACCTTGACCGGCAACTTTTCGCAGTGAAGTGTGGCCAATTCCTGGATGTTCATTTGGAACGAACCGTCGCCGTCGATATCGATTACCAATGCTCCTGGGTGGGCCGCTTGCACGCCCATCGCAGAAGGTAATCCAAATCCCATCGTTCCCAGTCCGCTGCTGCTCAACCAAGTTCTTGGTCGACGGAACTGAAAGAATTGAGCAGCCCACATCTGGTGCTGTCCAACGCCAACGGAAACGTATGTTTCACGATCCTTGGTCAAATTCGACAAGGTTCGAATCGCATGCTGCTGAACGATTCCGTCGAATGTCTCGTCATACGCAAACGGGTGCTTTGCTTTGAGCGCCGAACAATGGCTGACCCATGCCGAGATGTCTTCGGGACGTTCTACAATTTTATTCAATTCGCCCAACGCGTATTTGATGTCGCTACGTACCGAGATATGAGCAATCTTGTTTTTGTTGAGCTCCGACGCGTCAATATCGACGTGGATGATCTTGGCGTTCTTTGCAAACGATTCCAAATGGCCCGTGACGCGGTCGTCAAATCGAACTCCCAACGCGATCAAGAGATCGCAATCTCGAACTGCATAGTTAGCATACGCGCTGCCGTGCATTCCGAGCATATCCAAGCTCAATGGTCCGTCAGCTGGATAAAGCCCTAGCCCCATCACGGTCATGGTTACTGGAATGCCAGTTGCTTCGATCAGCTTTCTCAACTCAGGCGACGCTTCGCCATTCACAACGCCACCACCGCAATAGATAACGGGGCGCTTGCTATGCTTGATCGCCGCGGCGATTTGCCGAATCTGTTCAGGCCGCGCGTTGGGATGCTTGGACGGCTTGTAACCGGGCAAGTTCATCTCGACATCTTCATGAACTTCACAGCTGCTGATCTGCACGTCTTTAGGCATGTCCACCAACACAGGCCCAGGACGACCTGTCGTTGCAATGTGAAACGCTTCCTTCATAACGCGAGGAACGTCTTTAACGTCCGTCACGAGATAATGATGCTTGGTGATCCCGCGGCAAATCTCGACAATCGGCGTTTCTTGAAATGCATCCGTACCAATCACTTTGGTCGGCACCTGGCCTGTGATTGCCAATAAAGGAATGCTGTCCATTTTGGCATCCGCGATGCTGGTTACCAAATTCGTCGCTCCAGGCCCGCTCGTCGCCATCACGACGCCGATTTTGCCGGTCGAACGCGCGTACCCCTGGGCCGCAAAGGCACCGCCTTGTTCATGTCGCGGCAAAATGGTGCGCAAGCGATCCGAGTATCGTGTCAGCGCCTGATGCATCGGCATGCTGCAACCACCGGGATATGCAAAGATGACTTCTACGCCATGGTCCACTAGGGACTTCACCACAATGTCGGCGCCAGTCATGACCGTGGTTGCTTGGCGGTTGGAAACGGAAGCCATTTCGATTGCTCTCCTGAAAAACTACGTGAAAATGTTTCTAAAAAACCTATGGATGAAACTCGGTAAATGCTGCTCTCGGAGACTCTATAGTCGCCTAAAAACACAACATTTCGCGAGGAATTCTAATGAGCGAAAAGTATACCACAGGGTTCACACATCGTCGAATGAACAAGGCTAATCGACAGAATTCATAATTAGACACGCTAATCGCACTGCGTCGCATAGCTCATTACCAACAAAATTGCACACCAGTGAGAACTGGCCTGCGGATTCACCCATCGCGAGGAACCCAACGAAGCCGGCGTAACCAGAGGCTTGCGAACAGCAATTTGGGAAAAACCAACCTGTTCACCTCAGATAAATGATTGCCAGACGGAGCAACACTTTTTGGTTGGATAGGCAAGACAGGGGCTCTAATCGCGTATTGAGGATGATGCGGCTTCTCCTATTTATCCTTGAGGTACCACCTTTGACGCCCGATGGAACAGGTATCTGCTGACCAGACAACTGGAGGGGGATTTACATAACGGGCGTGAACGCTCGGCAGACAAACTATTGCCATTTCCCACGCGAGTCTAATGTGGCACCGGACGCACACCTCCCTCAACTCGAATCGGCAGGATTTCAACGCATCACGTTGGCGTTGGCTTTGGTCCTTTGCTTGGCTTCCACCGCATGGACTCAAGAACCCCAGAACAGCGGTTACGAGTTCCCGCCCCTACCGGCGATTCCCTTGGTGGCAACACAGCCGCTGATCTTGCCCGTCGCTCCGGCCGAAGGTGCCACCGAAGCAGATGCCGCCGCGGTTTCGATCGAGTCGGAGCTCGAGGCATTGAAGAAACGCCTCAATGAACTCGAAGCAGCTCAAAAAACAATCAAGGGTGATTCGAAAAGCGAGCAGCCACCCAAGGCCGACAAAGCCCAAAGCGAAAAGTCGGCAACAAAATCCGCGGGCAAATCGGACAGTAAGTCAGACAGCAAATCGGATTCAGCCAATAAAGAGATCTGGACGGACGTTTCCGATGAGAAATGGACCGTCAAGCTCGGCGGGCACGTTCAGATGGACTACATCAACTGGGCGCAGGCTGATCCAGCTATCCCCAACACCAATGACTATTTCGAATTCCGAAGATTGCGTTTAGTTGCAGATGGAACTGGCTATGGCGTTTATGACTTTCGCCTGCAGATGACTCTCGAGCCGGAGTCGGTTGGCGAAAGCACCGTCGGAACCATCACGAGCCCCGAAGTCAAAGACGCCTATTTTTCTATGAACGAGATCCCCATGCTTGGACGCATGCGGATCGGAAACTTTTTCGTCCCGTTTAGTTTAGAGCAAGTAACGAACGACACCAACAACATCTTTATGGAGCGATCGATCCCAACGCAGGGGGTGTTCTCACCAGACCGCGAAGTGGGACTCGCGTTCTACAACTGCAACGACAGCAAGAGTGTTACATGGACAACTGGTGTGTTCTTTGACTCGATCAGTGAAGCGCTCAAGGAACGCATTGACGACAATCAAGGTTATCGCGTCAGCGGTCGCGCAACGTGGCTTCCTTATTATGACGAGCCGAGCAATGGCCGGTATCTGATCCATACGGGGTTGGGAATCTTACATACCGACGACCAAGATAACCGTGTTCGCATTCGTGCACGTCCCCAGATACGAGAAGGGTCGAGAATCATCGATACGGGCAATTTGCCAGGCGATAACTACACGATCGGCAACTTGGAATCGGCGATTGTATGGGGTCGATTCACCATCCAAAGCGAATCGTTCCTAGCATCTCTATCCCGAACCGATGGATCAACCAACCATGCCAGCGGTACCTACATTCATACCAGCTATTTCTTGACGGGCGAGAATCGGATTTACGAACGATTCGGTCAGCATGGCGCTCAGTTCGGTCGCAACGTTCCCTTTAGCAATTTCTTCCTGACCAAAGGAGGAGTTGGACTGGGGGCTTGGGAAGCGAAAGCGAGGTGGTCGCACTTGGATCTCAACAATTTCAATGCTGGCCAGTACAACGACTTTACGCTCGGGATGAACTGGTATTGGAGCGACCGAACTCGCATCATGTTTGACTGGATCCACCCCATAACGAGCCAAGATGCAGTTTTCGGAGCAACGAGCTCCGATATCCTGGCATGTCGCTTTGATTTCAACTGGTAAACATTATGAGCTCTTTTTCCATATCCCTATCGCGCCCCCATCCATCGCACTTCGGTATCATCGTGGCCATGTTGATGGTTCTAGGAACAATCAATCGTTCAGATGCGGGAGATCGTTGTTGCGTTCATTGCGGATGCCAACAGCAGGTGACAAAAGTTTGCCGTATCGTAAAAGTAGACAAAAAGATCACCGTCACATGCTGGGGAGCGCAGGACGAAGAGTTCCTCATAGGTGACCCAAGTACGCCTGGTCAGGAGCACTGTGAAACCGTCTGCACCAAAGACCGCGAAGATAAGCTGGACGACAAAGTCTGTTCGGAACCGAAGGCGTTGAAGTGGACGAGTTGGATCCCTGGTAAATGCGCGACCGTTTTCACCAAAACTAAATTGATGAAGAAGACCGTTACGAAAACGATTCCAAGCTACAAATGGGTGATCGAGGACGTGTGTGCTCAATGCAAGGCCGCACCGCCAGCCAAAGACGCTCCCGTTACAAACTCGGATGGCAGCAGCAAAAAACAGAACGAGAAGCTATAGTACGAGGATTCCGCATACTCTACTTGGCAACAGACAGTTTTTCCGATGGTAACCAATCTGATCCTTCATTCTCGTTTGGTCGCAATCCTGAGGATGGATGACCTTTCCAAAGCTTCGATCATCGCCGACACGCTTATCGGCGCCGGAGTGCAGGCCCTCGAGTTTACGCTGACCAATCGTGAAGCCCCCTCGGTCATCCAGCGTATCCGCAACGACAATTCCGCGATCCAAAATGGCTCGGCAGTGGTTGGAATGGGCTCGGTGCGCACACTGGAAGAGACCAAGATCGCAATCGATTGTGGAGCCCAATTCGTCGTGTCGCCGATCATGTCCGTTGCCATCATCGACTATTGCAAACAGAACCGAGTCGTCGTCTGCCCAGGGGCTTATACGCCCACCGAGATTGCGATGGGCTGGGACGCTGGTGCGGATTTGATCAAGGTTTTTCCTGTGCGATCCTTGGGAGCGAGCTACATACGCGATGTCCTGGCTCCGATGCCTTATCTCAGGTTGATGCCAACGGGAGGTGTCGACCTAGGAAACATACCAGCCTATTTTGACGCTGGAGCAGCAGCTGTTGGAATCGGTAGCCAATTGTTGAACACGATCGCGTTGGAGAAAAATGATTGGCATGCAATCGCCGCGACCGCATCCCAGTATGTAGCAGCATGCAGGGGAGCGCTGTGAGCGAATTCCTTCATCGCCCTTACGATGTCGTCACGTTAGGCGAGACGATGATCAGGTTGACGCCCCACGGGTTCCAGCGATTCGAACAAGCGGACGAGATGCAAGTGCACGTTGGTGGGAGCGAGTCCAACACTGCCGTTGGACTTTCCCGTCTCGGCAAACGGGTTGCGTGGATCAGCCGTATGACGGACAACGCATTGGGGCGTCAAATCGTCAGGACGATTGCTTCGCATAACGTCGACACGCAGCATGTGGTTTGGACAAACGAAGATCGTGTCGGGCTCTACTTTTTGGAAACGGGCACACCGCCGAGACAAAGCCAAGTCATCTATGACCGAGCAAACTCTGCCTTTTCCAAAATGAAACCCAGCGATCTGCCTGCATCCCTTTTTCGAACAGGCCAATCCAAATGGTTGCACATCACAGGTATCTCGCTCTGGCTTGGGGAATCGACGCGGAATGCGATCGAAACAGCGGTATCGTTAGCAAAGCAGGCAGGTTGGAAGATAAGTTTTGACGTCAACCATCGCGCTTTGTTGTGCAACGCGCACGATGCTCACCTTTATTGTCAGGCCTTGTTCACATCCGCGGATCTCGCATTTCTACCGATTCGCGATGCGCAGAATCTGTGGCAGCTGGACAAATCGCTTTCGCATGAAGCGGTAATGGACCAGTTGTTGGAATTGCGCGATGGCAAACCAACCGTAATGACTTTGGGCTCCAATGGAGCCATGGCAGGTGATAAAGCGGGGTGCGTCATTCAACGAATTGAACCGGTCGAACCGGTAGGACGTTTGGGTGGGGGAGATGCGTTCTCCGCAGGGTTCTTGTCAGCATGGATCGACGGCAAGGGCTTGCTCGGATCGCTGCACTGGGCAACCGCCGCCGCGAGACTCAAGTACAGCATCCCAGGTGATCTGCCCTTATTCGATGCGAGCGACGTTTTGCGCATCGCATCTGGCAGTACGGGTGAAACACTCATCCGTTGATTGCTCATGGCGATAACAGTATCGCTAAGATGATTGTTACTTCGCGGACGCGATACCCGGTGCAAAACGCGTTACCAGGTCCATTGCCATTCAAAAACAACTCGTGAGATCCCCCGGACTCCAACATAGACGGAGAGGGTTATGAATCGAATCACCCTTTGAATTCCTTCGTGTTCTTATAGCTTATCCATTCTCCCCCATCTTTCAGCAGTCGATCAATCCGTGCACTTCAAAGGTATCGGCGCTGAGACACTGCGGCTAGAAAGTTGGCGCGCCAGTTTCGACTAATCTAGTCGAGTCGCCCCGAGGCATCACGAATTATCGTGCCCGTCTCCTGAAGACTTCACGAAGACCTTCGGACGCCTCGGTTCCTTGATCAAAGACGGATCACTCAGATGTTGTCCGGACAGACTTGTCTATTTAGATACAGGATAACGTTCAGTCCAATCCTCAAAAGAACGCTGTCTTTGTTGGTGTCGACTGGGTCAACGATAAGTGTGACGTCGCTTTTATCGACTCACAGGAACATACTTCTCACTGCGTAAATCTTGCAACAGGAAATCACGACACAAAGTCGCTTGCGTATCGCACATAAGCAACTGTTGGCAATCGCATGCACGGCGGTGTGCGAACGGGCTTTTTATGAATACGTAGTCAAAACTGAACTCGCAGTAACTCAAGCCGTATGCCAGAGAAAAAGATGAATCGCAATGTACTATACAATACATTGGGTGTTGTTTTCATTTTGCTCTCGCTCTTGATGGTATGTCTAGTGGTTCATCGCACAACAAACATCTGCACCGATGCACGCGGTATGACATGGTAGCGAGTACTGCGTCTGCTGCTAGCACTAAACAGCTCCGTTGAAGATGGCTTGGTCGATAGAGTTCGTTTTCCGCAACTTCCGCCAATGGAGTCAAGCCATGGATGGCACTGTTCGGTTGACTGACGTCCAACACGACTCCGCTTTGCAACATTTCCCTAATATATGTTTGATTTGAATCTCCTTGAACTCTAGCAGTGAATGGATTATCTTCCTTTCCTTTTTGTTTAAATCATAAACATCATCGTCGGAGTGCAGAATGCTATTGAAATCCAAAAAACATGCTAGAAGCAAGAATCGCTCACTCCCTTTGTCTCGACGTCCTTTTGGCTTGGTCGAACGTTTAGAAGATCGTCGACTTCTTGCGGTTTTCGAAAATTTTGATGGCGTGACGTCTCCTGCGTTGCCAGCTGGATGGGTTCAATCGGCGACGCAATCCAATTCATGGACTACGGTTTCTTCGAATAGCGATACTGCGCCAAATCACGCGTTTGTATCAAACTTGGATATCGTTAGTGAAAGCATCCTAACGAGTCCTAGTTTTGTTTTGTCACCCACGACATCGATATTGCAATTCAAAAATAGCTTCTCGACCGAAGTGGGTTTCGATGGCGGCGTTCTCGAAATTTCCATCAATAGTGGCGAGTTTGCGGACATCATCGTTGCCGGTGGAACTTTCCTCTCAGGCGGCTACGTTGGCACCGTGGGTGGAGCAAACCCTTTTTCCGGTCGAGAAGCGTGGACAGGCAATTCGTCGGGCTATATCGTGACAGCAGTCAATTTGCCAGCGTCAGCTCAGAATCAGAACGTCCAACTGCGTTGGCGTTTCGGAACGGACGATAGTGTTAGTGTAGATGGTTGGCGGATCGACACGATCTCACTGGATGCCCCCGCGACTCAAGACTTTGGTGATGCGCCTGCACCTTACCCAGTAACGACGACTGAAAACGGAGCACGTCATACTGTCGGCACTTTATTCCTTGGCGCGACAGTCGATGCGGAAACGGATGGCACACACAGTATCTTGGCGGATTCCGACGGATCGGATGAAGATGGGGTAACCATCAGTGGCAGTTTTATCCCGGGTACGACCAAGACCATTCAAGTGACGGCATCGCTGGCGGGCGTGCTCAACGCTTGGATCGACTGGAATTCGGATGGTGATTGGGCTGATTTGAACGAACAGGTGTTCACGAACCGAGCAATTGCCGCTGGGAGCAACTCGCTCGTCGTCACGGTACCCAATTCCTTATCACCAACCTCAACACTTGCGAGATTCCGCTTGAGTTCCGCGAGTGGGTTGAGTTTCATTGGTTCGGCCACAGACGGAGAGGTGGAGGACTACCGAGTGACGATTGCGTTACCGGGCAACTGGGCACCATTGGGGCCATTTGGTGCAACGAATGGGCAGGTCGAGGGCATTGCAAATCGCCCCGTTACCGGCGCTATTCACACGGTCTTGGCCCACCCAACCAACGCCGACATTCTGTACGCGGGAACGGTAAATGGCGGTGTTTGGAAAACGACCAATGCGACTGCTTCGTCGCCCAATTGGACTCCGCTGACCGATACGATGCCTTCGCAGTCAATTAGCGCACTTGCATTCGATCTTGGGGATGCAACTTCGAACACCATCTACGCTGGCGTCGGACGACAAAGCAGTTTCGCGCAGTTGGGTAACAATCGGATCGGACTGATGCGTTCGACGGATGGCGGTCAAACCTGGCAGGTAGTTGATGGCGGCGGCCTACTAACCGGCAAAAACATTTCGGGCATTTACGCTAATGGCAATACAGTTGTCGTCTCTGTCAATGTCGCGGATGCGTTTACCTTTAGTAACATTGGGATTTTCCGAAGCACCGACAGCGGCGCGACCTTCACTCAGATTGCGGTAGGCGATGGGACTGCGACTGGTTTGCCAGGTGGAGTGAGTTACGATTTAGTGTTTGATCCGATTACCCCAAACACCCTCTACACCTCCACCATTTTTTCTGATCTCGTAGGAGGAAGTAATGGTGTCTATAAATCCACCAATAGTGGTGCCAACTGGACGCGAGTCAGTACTACTGGAATGCAAGCGCTGATGTCGAACAACACCAGTAATCTTGAATTGGCAACGGGACGCAACAACGAGGTTTACGCCGCGATCATTAATGGTGGTGCGATGGCTGGACTTTTCCGATCCCCAGACAATGGCGCAACTTGGACTCAAATGGATAGCCCCGCGACCAATGAAAATGGAACGAACGTTGGCCTCAATCCCAGTGGAGGAAAAGGACCGCAAAATGGTGCTCCCGAGGCCATCGCTGGAGGACAAGGCAACATTCACTTTTCGATTGTCGCCGACCCGACTAATGCGAATATTGTTTACGTCGGTGGCGATCGCCAGCCAAGGAGTTTCGGCGATACAGGGAGTTTTCCGAACTCCATCGGTGCTCAGGACTTTTCCGGGCGATTGTTCCGTGGCAATGCTAGCCAGCCAGCAGGCAGTCAGTTCGTACACCTTACGCACCGAAACGACATTGCCGCTTTGCCGGGCGGGGGTACAGCGAGCAATAGTTCACCGCATGCCGATTCTCGTGAGATGACATTCGACGCTGCAGGCAATCTGTTGGAGTCGGATGATGGTGGTGTTTACCGTCGAACTTCGCCACGGACAAATACTGGCGATTGGTTCTCCGTCATCGGAAACATGCAAGTCACCGAGGCCCACGATGTCGGCTGGGATTCTCTAAGTAATGTAGCCATGACCGGCAACCAAGATACGGGATCAACGTATCAAACAACCGAAGGTGCCACGACCTGGACTTCGATTTCGACCGCAGATGGAGGCGACATCGAGATCGACAACATTGAGCTAGCGGGTAGCAACCAGTCGGTTCGCTATTCTAGCTTCCAAAATTTGGGGGCTTTTCGTCGCACCACTTGGAGCGCCACGGGCGCGTTGTTGACTACAACATTTCCTGCACTTACGCCACTCGGTGGTGCGGCCTCCATTAGTCGCACCTTCAGGACGCCAATCGAAGCCAATTCCGTTGCCGGTGGTCGGTTGATCATCCAAGGCTCAAACGGGCTGTATGAATCATTGACTGGCGGGGCGACCGTCAGTCTGTTATCAAATGCTGCGGGTGCGAACAATATTTTTGCCAATGCACTGTCGTATGGAGGAACGCGAAACGGCGTTGTCAATCCAGATGTGGTTTGGGCAGCGACGGGTGCGACCGTGTTTGTTAGAACCGCCGGAACCGGTACCGTGAGCCCTGTGAATGGTGTTGCAACAACCTCAACCATTCGAGACCTAGCGGTGAATAGTCGCGACTGGGCGAATGCGATGGTTATCGATGATAACCAAGTTTTTCAAACTACGAATACGGGTGACAATTGGTCGGATATCACCGGGAATTTACTTACTACAGGTATGGACCTCCGATCGATCGCGTTTGTTCCCGGGCCGTTAAATAGCGCCATTGTCGTCGGAACCAACCTCGGAATCTTCATGATGTCAACGTTGAATGTCGGAGTCTGGTCGCCGATCGGAAACGGAATGCCAATTGTGAGCACCTACGACCTAGAGTATGACGCAACCGATGATATTCTGGTCGTTGCGACGATGGGTAGAGGAGCTTGGGCGTTACGCAATGTCAGTAGCTTCCTGAGTTCTCCTTCATCCGTTGTTAATCGCGGCTTATTCTACGCCGGCGCGACTGGTTCCAGTGCATCTTCGTCACTGTCTGATAAAGTAGCGTTGTTGCCCGGTCAAGCGTCCACGTTCAGCAACTATACCAATTACAGTCGCGGGCTAAATGGTATAGTCGTCGACGTGGCCGGATTGCCTTCATCGACCACCAACACCCAGTTGGCTGCGAGTTTGCAGTTTGCAAATTGGAATGGAATTGATGTATCTGGATTCGTCGCGTTGCCAGGAACAGCGATCCCGACCGTGACGATTACTTTCGGGGCAGGAGTGGGTGGGGCAGCTCGAGCTACGATCACCTTCCCGGACAATACACTTCAAAACACTTGGTTACAAGTGACCGTTCTCGCCAACGCGACTACTGGGCTTGCAGCCAATGATGTTTTCTACTTTGGCAATGTCATCGCTGAAGTCAACCAGGGGAACACGGCCACTCGTCTACGAGTCAATGCAGCGGACACTTCTGCGGTGAGGAACAATCAGTCTACAGGCACCAACAGCGCGGGGGTAACCAACATATACGACATCAACCGTGATGGCCGCGTAAACGCATTCGACACGAGTATCGTTCGCAACAACCAGCAGACATCTGGCATCGTTGCCCCGATTACCGCCCCATCGTTTCGGCCTGCTCGATCGGGCCGAGGCAGCTCAAACGTCGGAGCCAGTGGTGGGGTGGGCGTAGCACCGATATTAGGCTGGGCAGTCGGTGGTAAATCCGCTGGAACGGATTCCACGCAAGTGTATCCGGGTTCCGATTGGGAGCATGAAATGCCCTTCCCAGTCAACAAGAGATCGGGCGACGAACAGAAACAATACGTCCGCTCGTTCGAAGCAAATTCAAGCGATTACAAACCGACTGCGAATGGAGCAATTTCCGGAGGCAATAAGCAACCATCGGAATTGGAGCGTATCGACGAGTTCTTTGCGTCACTGAACGAGCAAGGTTTCTCGGGTAAAGTGACTATTGGCTTACTGCGAACCTTGAGATGAGGTTGTTATCGAAGTAATTGGTCAACATACCCGCATCGCCTACCAGTGATTGCGCCGTGATGCCTTTTATGATCGTTGACTCATGATTTGGTACGCAGACCTTGGGCGATTAACAAAATTGCATAATCAATCTTCTCGATAAAAAGCCCAACGCTTAGGACAACCATGATTGGCATAGGGGCAGGACTGCGCTGCCCCTCGCCACACCACCTAAACTTGTCGGCAGGAGTTATTGATTGGAATACAACATTAGCCGCATTGCATTAGCCGCACTGCGTTGGGCAAGGTTCTCGACGTATGGCGAGCTATCTCGGAAGCCAGAGATCGCCTAGCGTCCGATGTCACACTCCACTCAAGGACCTATACCAACTTGCTTAGTTCGCTTTGACTTGGAACTCTTCATCTACAAAATCGACTTCGATTGTTCCGCCATCGCTTTCATCGCGTTTAAGCAGCTCGGTCGCAATCTTGTTTTGCAGCCGGCGCTGGATAACGCGTTTGAGAGGCCTCGCACCGTAGATCGGATCATAGCCCTCGTTGCTGACCGCATCGATCGCTTGTTCCGAGATCTTGAGCTTGTAGTGGTTCTCCGCTAGTTGCTGTTCCAGTTTGTGGATTTGCAAGGATACGATTTTACGAATCTGATCCTTCTTAAGCGGTTCGAAGATGATGGTCTCATCGATACGGTTCAGGAACTCTGGTAAAAACTTGGTTCTTAACGAATCTTGAACCGCTTGCTCCATGTCCTCTTCATTGCCACCTTCTTCGGCAACGCGTTGGATCATTTGGCTACCTATGTTGCTGGTCATCACCACCACGGTGTTGGTGAAGTCCACGGTTCGGTTTTGGCCATCGGTGAGCCGGCCATCATCGAGCAGCTGCAATAGAATATTGAACACATCGGTATGTGCTTTTTCGATTTCATCGAGCAAGATCACGCTATAGGGGCGACGCCTCACCGCCTCGGTCAACTGACCACCTTCTTCGTATCCGACGTAGCCTGGAGGGGCTCCGACGAGACGGCTCACGGTGTGTTTTTCCATGAACTCGCTCATGTCAATGCGAACCATTGCCGTTTCATCATCGAACATGACTTCAGCAAGAGCCTTGCACAACTCGGTTTTGCCCACGCCGGTTGGTCCTAAAAACAGGAACGAGCCGATCGGTCGATTTCGATCTTGCATTCCGCTTCGGCTTCGGCGCACGGCATTGCTAATCGCTTCGACGGCTTTGTTCTGTCCGATGACGCGTTGGTGCAACCGTTCTTCCATCACCAGCAATTTAGCCCGTTCAGTTTCCATCATTCGGCTGACAGGCACTCCAGTCCAGGAGCTGACAACAGCGGCGATTTCGTCCGCGCCCACTTCGGTTCGTAGCAGTCGCCGGCGCTCTGGATCTTTGGGGACTTTGGATTCGACGACTTCTTCGCTTTCAATTTGCTCACGCAATTTGCGTTGTTGCTGATCAAGCTCAAAGAGCTTCTGGTAGTCTGCTTCCGACACGACCGCCCCAGTTGACTGCTTTTCCTTTATGACCGAATCCAGTCGTCGGAACTCACCTTCAGCTTGTTCGAGAGAGCGTCGAACGGAGCCGACGCCGGACAGTCCAAGCTTCTCAGACTCCCATTGCTCGCGCAGACTCGCCAATTCCTTGCGGATCGACTCCATTTCCGTTTCGACGCTTTCTAGCGATTCCTCGGTGCTATCGTCGGATTCCTCGTTGAGTTGTCGTTGCGCTAGTTCTAACTGGCGTAGCCGTCTTTGAAGCGTATCAATTTCGGTTGGCACACTGTCACGTTCCATGGCGATCCGAGCGGATGCCTCGTCCACCAGATCGATCGCCTTGTCAGGCAAGAATCGTTCTGTGATGTACCGATTGGAGAGTTTGGCAGCTTCCACAAGGGCCGCGTCTCGGATCTTCACTCCATGGTGAGCTTCGTAGCGAGCCTTTAGCCCTCGCAAAATGGTGATCGTATCTTCGACGCTGGGTTCGCCGACGTAGACGGGTTGGAAACGTCGCTCGAGTGCCGCATCCTTTTCGATATGCTTTCGGTATTCATCGAGAGTGGTCGCACCGACGCAACGCAACTGCCCGCGAGCCAGTTCGGGCTTGAGAAGATTGGCCGCATCGCTCGATCCTTCAGCTGCACCAGCACCGATCACCGTATGCAGCTCATCGATAAACAGGATCACATCACCGTCGGAGTCTTTTACTTCGCGGATCACGGCCTTGAGGCGCTCTTCAAACTCACCTCGAAATTTGGTGCCTGCGATGAGAGCACCCATATCGAGGGCGATCACGCGTCGATTTTTCAAGCTTTGCGGCACGTCGCCTTGAACAATGCGCTGCGCCAGACCTTCGGCGATAGCGGTCTTTCCCACTCCCGGTTCCCCGATTAGCACGGGATTGTTTTTGGTCCGACGCGAGAGGACTTGGATAACGCGGCGGATCTCGTTGTCGCGCCCGATAACGGGGTCGAGTTTGTTTTTCTTGGCTTGTTCAACCAAGTCGATTCCATACTTTTCGAGGGCTTGGAATTTGCCTTCAGGATTTTGATCTGTGACACGCGCGCTCCCACGCACACTTTGAAGCGCATTCAAAATGTCCGCCTCGGTCACACCCAGTAGTTTGAGCAAGCCGCTGGCTTTGTTTTCGGTTCTCACCAGACCGAGCAGCAAGTGC
>CAIXME010000406.1 GCA_903920425.1 uncultured Pirellula sp.
AAAGACCTTGTCGCTTACACTCAGTGCAACTTTAACGCTGCGTTGCGCTCCCCACGCGAATTGTATCACGTTTGCATCTCCACGACGGATCAAAAGCAATGAAACAGTCTTCGTTGTTCCCTCCAGCATGGCTCAAGGGCAAGGACCTGAAGTTTCCGGAGACTGAATTGACTCCTTCCTTCTGTGAGCCTCGGAACATTTAGCAGGCTTTCTTGGACATCCGGTGCCAGCAGCCGCAGGTTCATGATCTGCGTAACCCTCGCTCGAGTAACGTGCCCCAATGTGGCGATCTCGGCGTAGTCATAGACATGGCCTTGGCGAATAAGGTCCTCATAGTAGATGGCGAGGGCCATGTAGCGAGTGATGCGAGGCAAGCGGCCTTTGGGACGTTCGGGAGCTATCGGCGGCGGGCCTTCGACCATGGCGATGTGCTTGCCAACGCGCTTCTTGTGAAAGGTTGCTCCTACTTGGATTTCGTCGTTCATGCGCGGGCCTCCTCAAGATCTTTGGTTGCATGCTCAGCCCGCTTCTTTATGCCGATCGGGTTGAAGGTGATTGTGACACGTCCAGATTCGCCGTCGTAGTCAACTTGTTTGACGACAACTTGAACCAAGCGGATCTGGTCGCGGAGCGTCATCGATTCCCAGATTGGATCGAAGGTGGTCATCGCAGTCTCAACGTCCTGCTGGGTAAGCAAGTTGTTGCTGATCTTCTTGATGTCGCTTAGCACAGTGTTGATCCGGCGCTCGTTGTGAGCGATTCGTTCTTGGAGGTCGGCCAATCTGGCGATTGCCGGCGAGTCGGTCTCGTTTGGGCGGATCAGTGCGGAGGTCTTACGGATCTCGCTATTCCAACGTGCAGTGTCGCGACCAAGAGCCAACCGTTCGTCTTCGAGTTGCTTTAGCTGCCCCTTCATCTTGTCTGCGACACTTGTGACTACGTCCTGGATCAGCTCCGGCGCGTATCCGATTTTCTTGATCTGCTCGATGACGAAGTCTTCGATCTGTTTGGCCGGAATCGACTTTGACGGACAGGTATGCCAACCGCGTTTCTGAGCGGAAGTGCAAACGTAGTAGCGATAGCGTTTGTTGCCGCCCTTTGTCGTATGGTTTGGAGTCATGGCACAGTCGCAGCAAACGCAACGAACTAGTCCTTTGAGCAAAGCACCGAATTTGTTTCGAACCATGATTCCACCGGTTCGACCGTTGTGCTTCAGTCGCTTTTGAACCTTCTCCCAAAGTTCAATGGGTACGATCGCGTCGTGTTCGCCTTCATGGATCTCATCCTTGTAGCGGACTTTGCCAAGGTAGGCGACGTTCGTGAGCAGCTTGAACAGCGAACTCTTGTCAAAGTGTCGGCCACCGCGTTCTTTGCCGCTCTTTGTAACGGTCAGTTTGTTCTTCCAACCGCGCCGATCGATTTCCTTGATCGTCTGAATGATCGACTGGCACTCGAGATACAGCTCGAACGTTCCACGCACCTGTGCGGCCTCGTCTTCGTTGACCATGATTTTACGACCCTCGCGATCGTTGTCATATCCGAGCGGAGCCAAGCCGCCACCCCATTTGCCTTTGCGACGAGCGGCCGCCATCTTGTCGCGTGTTCGTTCCGAGATGATCTCGCGTTCGAACTGAGCGAAGGACAGGAGTACGTTGAGCATCAGTAGTCCCATTGAGTTCGTGGTATTGAACTGCTGGGTAACACTCACAAAGGCGACGCTCTTGCGTTCGAAGACTTCGAGCATCTTGGCGAAGTCCATCAGCGAACGGCTGAGGCGATCCACTTTGTAGACCACCACACAATCGACTTTGCCATCCTCGATATCGCGAATCAAGGCTTTGAGCGCCGGTCGCTCCATGTTGCCACCGGTATAGCCTCCGTCGTCGTAGCGATCGGGAAGACATACCCAACCCTCGTTTTCTTGGCTTTTAATGTACGCTTCAGCTGATTCACGCTGAGCGTCAAGCGTATTAAAGTCTCGATCGAGGCCTTCCTCTGTTGATTTGCGAGTATAGATGGCGCAGTTAAGTGTTCTGGTTTGCTTTTCTTTGATCATTGAGCAGCCTCCGCTTTGCATAGTCCGAAGAAGTGAAATCCGTTGATGTTCTTTTGCCCTGTAACGACTCGAGCGATAGCTGTGAGTGTCTTGTACTGAGTTCCCTCGAACTCGAATGAATTTGGTCGCACCATGACCTGGATGCTGCGGCCTTTGTACGTCTTGACTAGGTTGGCCCCGGGTAGCGGAATCCGATTGTCCGCTGGTGGCGAAATCGTAGTCGTTGCCGTTTCCAACGTTTCCGTGGTGGCCGACCTGGTCACTCGAGGCAGCGACGTTCGTATGTCCGTCTGCATCGCGATCTGATGCGCCAGTTGCCTAGCTCGTTCGGAGATATCTCCTTCAGCGTTGGCTTGAAACTTCCAAGCGATACGTTTGATGAGCCATTGTTTGTTGCGAGCGTTAGTGTCCTCGCCGAACACTTCGTGGTACCGATCGCGTAGCTCCGACACGGTCATGTGCCGGAGCGTTGCGACCTCTTTGGCGACGTTGATTGCCATTAAAAAGCTCTCCTTTTTGAAAAAGACCTATCGATCGTTAACTCGACCGGTCACAGAGAGCACTGGTTTGGCAGGAAGCTCAAGGCAAGCTGTCTCGAAATCTTGATCGAATTCGCAATCCGCGTGATCGATCGCGAACTGTTCGCTTTGCATGTAGCGTAAGACGCCATCCGCCAGGAGCGAAACCAGCTCGGCTCGCAGTTCAGTTTCATTCATCTCATCCACAGCGCGGACCTTCGGCATAGCAATCTCCCAACAGAGGCAATGTGAAGCCCGATATCACCGGTTTCTACGAACTAGTCGTCGATTTGATTAACAACCGGGTATCGAGCGAGACCGAAAGCAACAGGTCTCTATCTGTAGGGTTACACGCAAGGAAGGCGAAATGACGAAGCGAATAGGAGAAATAGTTGCAGTTAGTCGAAAAGTAACGGGAGTAACTCAGCTACTGAATGAGGTCTGCGGTTGACGGCTTTTTTCATGGCCAATTTTGCAAGAGCTACCAACTTTGCCTCTGCTGGCGTGACTGGTGTGTTGGGTAATATCAAATCTTCGTCGGCAACGGTATCTAGCAATAGATTTCCATCATGAGGACTTTGACCTGTATTCCTAAGTGCCCTGTCGAAGCCATTTTCTATGAAGACAATGTGCCAACGCCATGGCTGCATTACATTGAACTGAATGCCAAGCGTTCGAAGGAATGTCCGCCAGCTCAACCTAAATAGAAAGCACTTATTGATTGATTCGCACTCGATTCGTTTACCTAATCGCCGCCACAGTTGTCGTTATTGCAGGCCTGGCATCACGCAGATACCGAGGGCAGTTGCCAGCGTTTTTGGCTGAATACGCTGGCGACACTCTGTGGGCGCTGATGCT
>CAIXME010000407.1 GCA_903920425.1 uncultured Pirellula sp.
CGCTTTAGCGATGTCGAGACTCAGCTCAAAGAGCTAGCGCAACGTCCAGATTGGAATGAAGTCGCCCGAGGGATTTGGTTTTTCGTTATCGGCATGTGCCAGAAGATCTTGATCGCAGATACCGTATCCAAAGTTGCCACACCACTTTTGGCAGATCCTGCATCGCTGCAGTTCGTGACCGCATGGAGCGCGCTGCTAGCGTATACCGTGCAGTTGTATTTCGACTTTGCAGGGTACAGCAACATGGCGATTGGCCTGGGCCTGATGATGGGCTTTTCCTTTCCGCAAAATTTTGACTCGCCCTATCAAGCGGCCAGCATACAAAGCTTTTGGCGTCGCTGGCATATGACGTTGTCCTCGTTCCTGCGCGACTATTTGTACATACCGCTCGGAGGCAATCGCTATGGAAAGACGCTTTCCTACCGCAACCTGTTGATTGTCATGCTGCTAGGCGGGTTCTGGCATGGTGCTGGCTGGACGTTTGTCCTTTGGGGATTGATGCACGGCTGTCTCTTGGTTGGTAACGGATTGTGGCGAGATCACGTCCGAATAGGGATCCCCAAGGCGATAGGCGTAACGCTTACATTCTTCTTCGTCATGATGGGTTGGTTGCTTTTCCGTTCAACCGATATGCAAATGGCTTCGCATTGGTACGCTGCGATTTTTGGGCTACGCGGGGTGGAAGCAGATTACGGCATGTCCTTGATTCCCGTATTGGGTTTTGTCGTCACCATTGTTGCTTTGCTGTTTTGTTGGTTCGCACCCAACACATGGAATTATCGTCCTCGATTGTCCCTCGGTACAGCCGTGATTTTGGGCATCCTGTTGGTAGTTTGCATATTGAGATTTGATGCCGATAGTCCTTTTCTTTACTTTCAATTCTAGGCAACCCAATGTTACGAGTGGAGTGTATCCGCGATACCGCCGTTCTCGAGTCCTTAAAGCCCGATTGGGATCGGTTGGCTCACGGCTCTGTCATGCGCGGATTCAGCTGGCAAGCCGCGTGGTGGGATGCCTATCGGGATTCCTGCAAACTGCACGTGCTGGTTGCATATCGAGATGATCGCATATGCGGATTGCTCCCGTTGTCAGAAACGTACTCAGCATGGACGGGGCGTACACTTGTCTTTATCGGTAGTGGCAAGGTATGTTCGGATGACCTGGGAATCCTTGTTGACGAAATCGAAAGAGACGAGGTTGCGGATGCTTTTGCGACATTCTTGGTGGAGTCGAAAAATTGTTGCCGTTGGGACCATCTCAACCTCGATGGAATTCGGGAATCCGATCTTGGCATGCTGCGGTTTGGACGGATGCTAAAGCTGCTCAACGGCGCAGAGATCGAATACAAGGCGAGTCCCAATTGCTGGGTGGCATCATTAGAAGGTGGCGAGGAAGCGTACCGGAAACGGCTATCGAAACGCGCTCGCAAGATACTGTCCGAAGCGTTCGAAGAGGTCGAAAGCGGGCGCAGTCAATTCGAAGTAGCTCAAACATTACCTCAGGCGCATGCATTTGCCAAAGAGATTGAAAGAATGCATCAATCGCGATGGAAAGAGCGAGGAATCCAAGGGTGCTTTACCGAGCACGGATTTACCGATTTTCTGCAGCATGCCATTGAGCGATTATGGCATGATCCCGTCGAAGGGGTACAGCAACGTATTCTCATCTCCTTGCTGCGAATTGATGGCAATTGCGCGGCAGGCTCGATCTGCATACGCGATCGGGAATCGATGATGGTCTACTTGACGGGAATGGATCCCGATTTTTCGGAACAAAGACCGGGATGGCAAGTGAATGCATGCTCGATCCACCATGCTATCCAAACGGGATGTCTACGCTATGACTTGCTGCGCGGCGACGAAGACTACAAAGAACGGCTTGGCTGCGAACCGGTAGTACAACAAAGGTGGTTGATCCCCTCGAGCCGCTTGGTATCACAAGTGAGGCACGCAGCCTATAAAACGGCAGTTCAAATGCGATCCTGGTGGCGTCCCCCAACACCCGCATAGATCCCGCCGCAAGCAAAATCGCTGAGACGCAAAGGAAAACCAAAACCTGCTGTTCTTCGCGCCTTGGCGTCTTTGCGCGAAAACGGATTTCATTGGCTGTTTAAGATTTTGATTGAACTCAAAATGCTGCACATGATCCGTTACGATTTTGGATTGGTTGATTGTTCTTCAGGACGATATGGATAGCGCAAAGACGCAAAGACGCAAAGGAAAACCAAAACCGGATATGGTTGACCATGACCGCAAAAGAAAGGCAATCTATGCCGAAGTTTGCAGAGAGTTCTTGGAGACGATCTTGAATCCAAGTTCGGCGGTGTTCAAAGGATTTTCCAGAGAGAGGATCTTGTCCGCACAACCATGCACGACGGACCGTCCTCTGGACACAATGAAAAACCATAACTTCGTTCGGACCAAAGACATCTCGACGATTCATCCGGGCCATGATGAACACCTTCTCGCTAAAGAACGACGATAGAGCTTAATGAGACTTTTTAACAAACGCCCAAACACTCGTCAACAATTTAGATGGGTGGCCCCTCAAGTTCCCCTTTGTTCTGCAACTTTCTATGTTCGACCGAAAATTACGTGCGCAAGAAACCGATTGAGTTGTGAAAGTGAGCTTCCTAGTTTTGGAAATCCCAATCCCAGCGCATGCGAAAACAGGTTGACCTGCAAAACACTCGAACAAATAACTTCGATCGAAAGTCCTCGTCCAGCAAAAAGAATCACGGACACAACTAGCGAGATAATCGTCACGACCGTCAATGCAAACGAAACTTGAAACGCAGAAACCAGTCGTCTAAGTGGTCTCATATCCGTAAGCCATATGCAATACTTGTCGAGATTTATACGGTTGATCAAGGAGAAACTCAATGCAAGTCCAATTGCTAAGCTTATGCAAAACGCCAGTGTGCCCCACCATTGCCTGATTGTTAAACAAAATGCGACGCCAAGCGTGAGAATCAACAAATCAAAGATCTGGAATCGCCGATTCAAATCCATATAGTCATCTTCGTTTATCCCCCGGACCGTCACTTCATCTTTCCTTTGGGTGTTACTGGGAAGTCAATTAAAGGGAAGTTGTAATCCGAGTTCCAAATCCCGTCAGACCAAGGAG
>CAIXME010000408.1 GCA_903920425.1 uncultured Pirellula sp.
CGGATTACGAGAATAGTCTTGCTTCGAATATTCCATCAACATACCATGTCGATGATACATGGGAAAATTATGACCTACTTGCTCCAGTCATTATGGAACGTTACGTATCCTGGAAAGGCAAGGCATAACAATCCATTGCATCGAAGTGGCGGATCGACCGCCTCGACTTTTCGAAACTTTACTTGCCGCCACTCGATGAATGGCGCCGTTCGTCTATAGAACCAACAATGCAAGAAACGCCTAAGCCCCAGACGAATTCTACTTCTGATACCAAAACGCAACGATTTGTGGTCAGCCTGTTTCAAGCTCTCCCACATCTTATCGCGACTTTGCTGGTTGCAGAGTACTGTCGATTAGTCGTTGCAGGTTTTGTTAAGTTTTTCGATCAGCATGACACTTTGCTTCCTGCGATAACAATTCAGTACTATCGATTCGCGTTGGCAATCAATTCCCTGCCCCGAGCACTTTTGACTGGAATAGCCCTGCTCGACGTTCTATTCATCTTCATGCTAGCCTCACTTCCGAAACGCTTTCGCTGGCTATCGTATTTTTGGATATTCGGATACCTAGTCGCGGTGATGCTTTTCTTGTATTTTGGAGGCATAGCTATGGGCCTACCACTTTTTCCGATTGACATGGCGAAATAGGAAGAACAAATGCTTGCACCCAAGCGGCGGTCGTGTGCACTGACAAATCAATTATTCATCCCGCCGCTGGGTGAATCGAAACGTTACCCCTTAGAGAGACAGCGGACACGATGCACTCCCTTTGCTGTCAGTTCCAGATCGACCGACTTGTGATGATCACGGAAGCACAGGTCAACGAGATCTGCCTCGCTCTTGCCGCACAGATACCAAAAGTCACATTTGAGTCAGGTGAGGACGATGGTCGTTACGTCAACTTGTTTGTAGATTCAGTCGACGCGGTCGCGATATGGAACTCAATCGAAACGACACTTCTCTCGGACAGAATGATAGGGCCAGAGGTACGAACAGCTTCGATCGTTACAATCACAGGACCGAATGGGTGGGACGACTATTTTCTGCTCCATCACTTCGATCCAACGGAACCTCTTGATACAATAGAAAATTCGGGATAACAAAAAATTGCAGCGAAGTGCTCGATCGGCCGTGCCGACTTTCGTTGAGTCTCCCGCTCGCACTCGCTGGATTTTGCCGTTATTTGGCAATACAGCTCGTCTGTAACATTCAATCAGCTCGGCTATCGTCATTTCCGCAGTTGGCCCCATCATGAGATCCAAATTCATCAGTGTCGAAATCGCTTTGCACAGCGATCACGAATCGCGTGAGTGGATCGAATGGTTTCAAAAACAGGACAACCATGTCGACAAGGTCTCAGGTACAGATGCAAAATGGTTCATCTACTTTGCTCCTTTACCTTTGGGCGATGTTGATTCAACCATCAGTTCATTGTGCGATGCAATTGACGAATTGCCTGAGAACATTAGAGCACATTGGGACAACGCGATACGTCGGCAACAGTTTATTGGCTATCAAGCCGGTCTTGAATGGCCATGTCTCGACAACCGATTGTCTCACGATACACTTGTAAAAGTCGTAGGCCTGAACGCTGAACTGAGGCTTGCCATCTTTCCATCGTCCACCGAGTAGCCAAATATCCAAGCGATGCAACGGAGCGGAAATGGCGTTCCGATTTTATCCAATATCGCGATCACTCGCGCCACTTCCGCCCGCTGATCGCCAGCGTTATCGGGAACACAACCCGACCAAAATGCAAATCCCACCAAGACGAACAAACGCCACAGATTTGTCGGATGACGAGTTACTGTTGTTCGATCTGCTTTTCGACAAGAGTGCTCACTTTGATCAAATGCGAACTGAAGTCTATTCGCTCCATATGAATTGCTCCTATTCGCACGGTCTAAACGATGTGGACTTGGAATTGCAGCTTGCTTCATTGGCAGCCCGAAGGCTAATAAGCTGCAAGGTGGGAAAGATATGGCGAGTTGATATTCGCGACTATGTGGAAGGGGAAATCTACACAATGACGGATTCCGGTGGACACCTTTGGGAGCTCGAAAGACTCCCTGACTGGGATCGATATATCACTTCATGCCAATGGATGCTTGGCACAAGCAATCGTGGAATGATACGAATCCTATGCGCGACCGAAGAAACAGGTCGACTTTGCATGGGCGCAATGTTTGCCGCCGGTTTGATTGCTCCAATTGGCCGTATCAGGGTTCGAAACATTTGGGATGCAATGCTTCTGCCCTGGAAAACCTTTGCACGCGTAACGTCGATCCGATGTAAAACTAACGATAATGTGAACGACGCCATGTTCCCGTCACATTGGGATGTCTACAATGCCAGACGTTGTTGGTGGCGGGATGTTGCCGAACTCGATTCGCTTGCTCCAAATTCCCGATAACAATGGCATGCACACCAAGGGCTCGATCGGCCGAGCTTGGTCGGTGCATTTGATTACTACTCGCCCTGGGTGATGCCAGGCGTTCGTGCTATTGAGAACGTGGAAATGCTAGAGAATCCTTACACCCCTCCGCAAACCACACCAGAGTCATTCGATCCAGCGAAAGCGATTTTTCGTCGACAAGAAGAGTGGCGTTCTCCAAAAGTCCGCTATCGGAATGAGCGGAACAATTTTTCTGACTTCGGCACAATAGATTTTGATGAGGATGGCAATGTGGTGTTTGCTGGCAAGGAGAATATTCGAAAACTGATGCTACCCTACGAGATGGATTTAAAGCGTCCACCAATCTCAATCCGAAACCTTGTATTAATTCTCAGC
>CAIXME010000409.1 GCA_903920425.1 uncultured Pirellula sp.
ACGATACATCACATATGACGCATTCGGCAATACAGCCGCCGAAACCGATGTAGCCATCTCGCACTTGTTTGGCTACACGGGCCGCGAGTTCGATAAAGGCACAGGTCTTCAATACAACCGAGAGCGGTACTACGACCCCAAGCTCGGAAGATTCATCAGCCAAGACCCGATCGGTTTCGCCGCTGGCGATGCCAATCTGTATCGCTATGTTGGGAACCACGGAACATATGCAACTGATCCGAGTGGCAACGTGGAACGGATGTTCAATCAGGAGAACTACAACCAAGATGGCAAAGATCTTCTGACTGGAATCGGTGATTTCCAAAAGCCAAGCCTTTCGTATTTGCAGAGCTTGGTCAAGGAAGGCAAAGCTACGCGTCACTACTATAGGGACGGCGTGTCAGCAAACTACCAGCTTCAGTACGCTGTTCCGATATCGCGATGTGATGGTACACAGGATGTACTGGTATTCAACTCGCACATTGGTTGGTGGAGTAACTGGGCTGACTATCAAGGGTTGCGAAGGGGCGGTACCGTTGAAGGCGTCAAAGATGCTGCAGATGCTGATGACAGGGCAATTCATCAAGACGTAATGCAGTTTGCTGAAAAGAAGATGGAGGCGGAGGTAAAGGCCGTTTCCATCATCGTTAATGGTGCTGGAACCGCTTCCGCTGGATTGCAAGCGATTGCAAAGGAGCAATTGATACGCGGAGGCCTGTTGTTGGCGCATGAAGCCGATCAGATTCAGTCCTTCGTCTTAGACCAGGGGACTTTCGGTGGCACGTTTGCAAAGAATGTCGTTGGCGAAGGCCCCGGAGGAGACATTGCCGAACTTGCATACAACGTCGGAGGTCCTGCGGGCATCATGGCAGGGGCAAGACCCGCCGAGAAAATTGGCAATGCAATGGCCAAGTTGTATCCAATCAATGCAAAAACCGTCTACTCAGGATTCCCGCTTCCTTCTGGTTCGAATTCAAAGAATCTACTACAATCGCAAGCCCCAAGTAGAACAGCGGCGGAACGTGCAACAGAGATTCACCAGAGCCTTAAGCCAGGTACACAAAGTCGTACTACGACCGCAGTGACGGAAACCGCAGAAGGAGTACGTGTAGTCAGTTCTAGCGAGCTTAGATTGCGACCATCACAAAGACGAGCGTTGCAACCTGGAGAAGTGGAGGGTGTTGGGCCAGGACATGCTGAAGTTACCGGCGTAAATGCCGCAAACAGCATGGGCCTTACGCCTACCGGAACCGCTGCAAGCCGCCCGATTTGCCCAAGCTGTGCGGATACGTTACAGCAGCAAGGAGTTCAACCATTGAGCCCATTGAAGAAGCGAAAGTAGCACTATGACTGTTCACTATGACGAAGACGAACTTCAGACTCGACTGTCCAGCATTGATCATCGCGGTTTAGTTCTATTTGGCCTGTTTGTCGCTGAGCGATTGTTGCCCAACTATGCGGTGTTTTCGAGGGAGCAGTCGTTTGGAGATGTACAAGTTCTTAGGAATGCCCTTGATCTGGCTTGGAATTGGCTCGAAGGAAAAGCAGTCGATGCCGATGCAGTTGAATCTATGATTGAGGCTTGCGAGTCGGTCGCACCCGATACGGATGAGTTTAGTTCGCTGTATGTCTCTGCAGCGCTTGACGCTGCGAACTCGACCGTGAACGTACTAAGGCTTTTGACCGAAGGCGACAGTGACCTTGCCGTAGAAAATGGAACGTTTGGCAGGGATACTGTTGATCTATATGTTCAAGAGATTGAGGGGATGCCACCAAATTCGCCGGACCTCGAGGAGCGAATACGACTGCATCCGCTTATGCAGAGCGAGATAGTTGAACAGTATGATGCCCTCAAAGCGATCGAATCAGGACTGACGGCTACCGAGGCAAGGCGAGTATGGAGTCAGAAGAAGAGGAGCAATCTTGACATAGCATAGTTCCTTGTAGCCTTGCCCCAATTAGACTACTGGGAGGTCCTGGGCAAATAAGTGGGTAGCCTTTCGATTCGGATCAAACGAACGGGGTATGTCGTCTAACTGAAACCAGTATGCCACTGCAGCTGAGGTCGAGATGAAGTAGCCATGTGCGGAGCATTCGCGTGCTTGGACAAGGCCCGGGCGAATCCACCGAGCGTTAAAGCCGTTTCACGCGAAAGGCCCAAAAGGTGCAATGGCCCAAAATTTTGACCGTGTACATGAGCATCACTGCTCCCACCAACGAAAACACAGGTCGCAACGTGCATTTCTAGGGCGACTGCACGGTACATCACATATGACGCATTCGGCAATATAGCAGCCGAAACCGATGTAGCCATCTCGCATCTCTTCGGCTACACGGGCCGCGAGTTCGATAAAGGCACAGGTCTTCAATACAACCGAGAGCGGTACTACGACCCCAAATCAGGTCGCTTCATAAGCCAAGACCCGATGAGCTTCGAAGCGGGCGATGCGAACCTGTATCGCATGACTGGTAACCATCCGAACATGGCGACAGACCCGAGTGGATTGTTCGAAGGTGGGACACAGAGTTCGGCGGAGGTCCAGAATGAGATATTGCAATGGATGGAAGTTGGCCGGGGGGCCGTATCGGAGTCCGACCGTCGCCGAGTCGCTGCAAAACTGGCTCAACTTCAGGACATCAAGTCGAAGCTAGAGGAACAGGAAAGGATTGCGATGAGGATGGTCGGTAAGGCTGTCTTTGATCAATCAACGGGACTTGGA
>CAIXME010000410.1 GCA_903920425.1 uncultured Pirellula sp.
TCACAGCAAACGCATTCATTCAGTTGTCCCAAGCGGATGCCGCAAAGCTAGCACATGGCGGGCGTGATTATTCGGGGCTAGAGTTGGGAATTCAGGCAAGACAGGCGGTTTGTCCCCAAGGTAACTGTTTTTGGGACGTTGACGATTGCAATGGGCCGATGACTACCTCATCGAAATTTCGTTCGCCCATTCGAGATAGGTTGCCACACTAGGCAATTCGGGATGACTGATCCAAAGCCATCATTCAAAATTAGTCGCCGACAATGGCTGCGCTCCGCTACTGCGGCGGTTGCATCCGGCATTGCATTGCAGCCCTTGAAATCGAAGGCTGATTTGTCGTTGAGTTCATTGCCTCAAGGGCTTGCTAGACGCAAATCAAATCCGTCCATTTATAAAGAGACGGCGATGGCGGATTATGCACAGAATGTGGCGAGGTACGGTGGATCGCTAGCGACGGATCCACGTTGCCTGTTTCAAATGGCCCCCCAGGGAAATCCTTGGCAGTTCGATGTCTTGGTTGTAGGTTCGGGGTATGGAGCCTCGATAACCGCGGCTCGTCTCAGTGAAAAGATGGCACCAGGCTCACGCATTGGATTGCTTGAGCGAGGAAGAGAATGGGTGCCAGGCACGTTCCCGGATGTACTCAAGGACGTTACTGACAATTCGCGACTCAAACTCTTTGGCCGACACAAGCGGGATTTGAATAACCCCACGGGATTGTTCAATGTCGTCCAATGCGATGAAATCGCCGTGCTGAGTGGATCTGGGCTTGGTGGTTCTTCACTCATTAATGCGAGTGTCGCGCTGCGAGCGGACCCTGACGTGTTTCTGCAAACGCAGTGGCCTAATGCATTGCGAGATTATGAATACTTGGCACCCTATTACGATCGAGCAGAATACGAACTAGGTGTCCGCACGGAGCCTTGCGATTGGACTTGCAAGATGAAGGCTCAGCGGCTGGCGGCGGAGCAACTGCGAGACTACGGATGCCATTTCGAAGCGGCTGCGTTGACGATCACTCGGTCCTTTCAGGGCCACTCGCTCCCTGTCATCAATCGTCAAGGACTATTGCAACGCGACTGCATCGATTGTGGTGATTGCTTGACCGGATGCAATGTCGGAGCCAAGAACACGTTGGCGATGAACTATCTGCCGATGGCTCGCAGCTGCGGTACGATGATGTTCACGCAAACCGAAGTCCGCGATATTGAAAAATGCGATGGATACTGGAAAGTGAATTTCATTTACTTTCACCGCGATGCCAATGGACGTCATACCGAATACGAAGGGTGTGTGACGACGCGTATTCTGGTGCTTGGTGCTGGCAGTCTTGGTAGTTCTGAAATACTGATGCGATCGCAGTGTGAAGAGCTAGAGTTTTCTCGCCAAATCGGATGCAACTGGACAGGCAATGGTGATGCGTTAGGCTTCGTTCGCAAAACGGATCACCCGACAAACATCGCAGGCTTCAGCGCCCAAGATCCCGAAGGCAGAAGGATTGGACCTACAATCCAAACCAACGTAACGTACCCAGAGCGACCGAACTTGTTTGATCGCGTATTGATTCAAGAAGGTGTAGCGGCTAGATCGTATGCCAATGCGCTGAGTTTGCTCATGCAAGACTTTGATTTGGATCAGACGCAGGTCATGTTAGGGATGGGGCACGATCGCCAAGAAGGCAAGCTGATATTGGAAGATAATGGCAACGCCTATATCTCGTGGCCGGGGTTGCTAGACAGCGATTATCGAAGACGAATCCGAGAAGAGTTTTCGAGACTGGCTCATGGCCACGGCGGCAAATACAAATACTTGAAAGTATTCGGAGACAAGATGATCTCCGTGCATCCGTTGGGTGGATGCGGCATGAGCGATGATCCGCGCAGTGGAGTGACCAACCACAAAGGCCAAGTGTACGATACGATTGCAGGCGGCGATGTCGACGAGACAACAGGCGAGTATCGCGTCCACGATGGGCTTTATGTTTGCGACGGTGCGGTGCTGCCAACGGCGATCGCTTGCAATCCATTGTTGACAATTTCGGCGCTCGCTGAACGATCGGCTCAGCTGATTGCGCTGGAGCCGAAATACGCAGATTTGTTTCGAATGTGAGCGGTGTAGCTGCCAAAGTAGCAGGCACATTCCATGTGCCGTCCGCCAAACCCCGCAACTGAGAATTTACTTCGCAACCTCTTGCGTAGAATTCAACAAGTACTGGCGTCTCAGGTCTGCAAACTCTCGGATGCTGAGCGGAGGGAGATGAGGACCGGAACGATGCTCCTGATCCTTTCTAGTTGCTGGCTCAACGATGTCCGACGCTGTCGCCATTTGGAAAGCTTCGTAACTAACGAATTTTCGAGTGTCCGCTTTCACTGCTGCATCGATGACGTCACGACACGTCTCAAGCTGAGGGCCGAGCGAACTCCAGTCCAGCGACTTGTTCGCAATCTCTCTTACTTTTTCGAGATAGCGTCGTTTGAGGTTGGGAACGGAGAGGATTCGGCTGCGGAGAGGTTTCGAGCGATCGTTGGTCGCAACCAAAGGATCGAGCTCGATACCCGTGACGGACGGGATAGCGGACCAGTTGAACCAGCCACCTGGTCCACCTGCCATTCCAGGCCCCATCGGGCGACGGAAAGCTTCATTCATATCATGCGGGATAAAATGAAGCTTTTGATGTTCGTCCAAGACAATGCTGTAGTCGCTGGCACGCAACCAGTAACCATCGCAATTGATCAATGCGATTTCGAGGGCAAGGAAGTTAAGCAACCCATCGAGATCGACCAACGGTTCTAGTTGCGTCTCGAGTTTGTCTATGGGCGATTGGTTGAGTACTTTGGCGAATTGGATGAGTGCATTCCAATCTTTTTCCGTACCGGACTTCATCTCATAGTGACTTCGATAGGCTTCCGTATCGTCGCCAAGGTATTCCAGTCCACCACCTCCTTGAGGCGACCCCGAGACTTTCCATCGAGCACCTTTCGTTGAATCAAAGTTCTCTTTAAGAAAGGTCTTGTCGAACTGCTGCACGTTGGTGTAGACGCCCCAGTATTCGCCGTTGATAACGACTCGAACGAAGTTTGCTTTGGGGGTAGGAATGTAGTTTCGAGCGATCGATGAGTACAACACCGTACTCATCATCGAATCGTCTTCGTGCGAGTTCAGCAGATTGAGCGTCTTGTAGCCATGGATACGTTGCTTGTCGTTTTGGTAGTCGACCGAAAGGTTGAGCGAGCGCTTCTGTCCGCGTTGGACCATCATGTACGAGGACATACCGCGAAAGTGAACACCGACTCCGCTGTATTGTTTGCCGTCCACGGTCATCATTGCAGGAACATCAATATCGGTTCCGTGGAAGTCTTCTAACTCGCTTTCCCAATCGTCATTTTCAAAATCGAGAAAGATCGTTCGAAAGGATGTCGTGTCGTAGAAGCCACCTGTAACCGGCTGGACGTCGCTCTTTGCGATTTTGGGACCGGGACTTGTCGGTTGTTCCGGGCTGTGCGGGCCGCCTGGTCGCTGGTTGGGACCACCTGGGCGTTGAGGTGGAGGCCCGGGCGGTCGACCTGGACGGCCGCGTTCGGATTCGCGACGCAATCTCTGTCCTTCCTGGCCCTTGAGAAACTCGCGAGCTGCACGTCGCTCTTGCGAATCGAGTTGCTTGTCGCCGTCGGCATCAAATCGTTCGAAGACCAGAAGATCGGACTGTTGAGCTGGGCCATGGTTCCTAAAAACACTCCAAACCACGATCGAAATAACGATCGCCGATAGCAAAAACACACCAGCAACGATCGCAAACCAAGTGCGTCTTTTTTGTGGCCATGGCAGCTTCATTTGCGAGTCTTCAGTGTGAGCAATTTGGGGGAATTCGAAGCGAGTTGGAGGCCAATTTCGAGCATTTCGGCAGGTGCAGCGGCGAGCGAGATAGTTTTTCGCAATCCAGCTTGTCAAAATTGCGGACGTCGGTACACTTTTAAGGTAGTTTCACCACCCTTTTGGGGTGAACTCAAACCATTTGCGACTATTCGGCCCAGTTTATGGATATAGCTGAAAAACAAAGCGATTCCCCAATTCGTCCGGTGGACCAGCTAGTGCTGGATCTGCTTCGACGCGAGGAAGGGTTGTCGGTAACCGATTTGATGGAACGGCTTGAGGTGACAGCGACAGCGATTCGACAGAGGCTGGATCGGCTGGAGGTGTCAGGACTAGTGGAGCGTCGCAAGCAAAGTGTTGGCCGAGGAAGACCTTCGTTCAACTATTTTCTGACGGACTTGGGATGGCGTCAAGCGGGAGTCACTTACAGCGATCTTGCGATTGCAATGTGGGACGAAATGCGTTCGTTAGACAATCCCGAGTTACAGGCCACGCTAGTTGATCGGGTATCGGAGCGGATGGGAGATAAGTTTCGCGCATTGTTGCCGGAAGCGTCGTTGACCGAACGCATGCAAGGCATGGCAGAAATACTGACTCATCGACGCATTCCCACGAACATGAACAACGGGTTGGGTTTGCCAGTGCTGGAAGTGCAGGCATGTCCTTATCCGGACTTGGTTGTCAACGATCACGACCGAAGCGTTTGCAACCTTGAAAAGAAAGTAATGAGTGCGGCATTGGGGCATGAGATGGAGCTGTCACAGTGCCGGCTCGATGGCCACAGTTGCTGTCAATTTAAGCCAATTCCTTCGTCGATGCCGTCAGGCTAGACGTGAATGGACTGCGGCAACTAGTCGTACATGAACTATATCATTTAACCATTTTTCAAACTGATTTTTGGATCGAAATAAACCGATGTCTCATATTCTCCGAATTGAAAATTTACATGTCGCTGTCGAGGGGAAAGCGATTCTTCGTGGTGTGAACTTGGAGATGAAGTTCGGCGAGACACACGCGTTGATGGGGCCAAACGGTTCGGGCAAGAGCACGCTTGGTCTGGCGATCGCAGGGCATCCCAACTACGAAATCACGGCGGGAACGATCTCGCTTGATGGCGAAGACATCACAGAATGGGAAGCTGACCAACGAGCACGTGCAGGGATCTTCATGGCGTTCCAGCGTCCGGTTGCGATTCCTGGAGTGAAGACAGCGGATTTCCTACGGCACGCAGCGACCAACGTTCGACGTCCAGATCGTAAGGAAGGCGAAGATTTGATTCCGATGCGAGAGTTTCGCAAGGAATTAAAGTCGAAGATGGAGCAACTGAAGATCGACTCGGAGTTTGCTCGACGTTATGTCAACGACGGCTTTTCTGGCGGTGAAATGAAGCGAGCTGAAATCCTGACGATGGCTATGCTATCGCCAAAGTTCTCGATCTTGGATGAGACCGACAGCGGGCTTGATGCCGACGCGGTCAAATTGGCTAGTGCTTCGATTGCAGAGATCGGGCGAGACAAAATGGGTCTGTTGATCATCACTCACCACGACAAGCTTCTTGAGCACAATCCACCTCAGTTCACGCACGTTATGCTCGGTGGACGCATTGTAGAAACCGGTGGTGCCGAGCTTGCTCGCGAGTTGCACGACCACGGATACGAACGCATTAGGAAGACCTATCCTGATGCTGAAGCAGCGAATCAGGAGATGTTAGGCAAAGAAGAAGCCGTAGCGGTCTAATTGCCTGGTCCCGTATTCCCCAAAACCGATAACCCAAAAAATCAAACTATGTCTACCGATACAGCATCGTCCGAATCGATCGGCGAAATCAACAAATACGACTTCCGAACCGAGAGCAAGGCTGTTTTCAAGGCTCGCAAGGGCGTTGATGCGGAGATTGTCAATCAAATCTCCGAAATGAAAAATGAGCCTGAGTGGATGCGGGACTTCAGGTTGAAGGCTTTGGAGATATTCCATTCCAAGCCGATGCCAACTTGGGGCGGGGACATCGACATCGATTTTCAAGACATTTACTACTATCTCAAGCCGACCGACAAGCAGGGGCGGACTTGGGACGAAGTACCTCAAGAAATCAAAGATACGTTTGATAAGCTTGGTATACCTGAGGCAGAGAAGAAATTCTTGTCTGGGGTCAAAGCTCAGTTCGAAAGTGAAGTCGTCTACGGCTCGCTAAAGCAAGACTTGGCCGATCAAGGGGTGATTTTCACGGACACCGATTCGGCCGTTCGTGACTACCCAGACCTCGTTCGCGAGTACTTTGGAACCATTATTCCGTCGACGGACAACAAGTTTGCTGCGTTGAACTCCGCTGTCTGGTCTGGTGGCTCATTCATTTACGTCCCCAAGGGGGTGAAGATTGAGTTTCCACTGCAAGCGTATTTCCGTATCAATGCCGAGAACATGGGGCAATTTGAACGCACGCTGATCATTGTGGACGAAGGAGCCTCGGTTCACTACGTCGAAGGTTGTACAGCACCGATGTACTCCTCCGAATCGCTCCACTCTGCGGTCGTTGAGATCATTTGCAAAAGGGGCAGCCGATGCAGATACACGACCATCCAAAACTGGGCGAACAACATCTATAACTTGGTGACCAAGCGGGCTGTTGCATATGCGGACGCCACGATGGAATGGGTTGACGGGAATCTCGGCAGCAAGCTGACGATGAAGTACCCTGCGGTTTACATGCTCGAGCCAGGTGCTCGTGGAGAGATCCTCTCGATTGCGTTTGCATCAAAGGGACAACACCAAGACGCAGGTGCCAAGTTGGTGCACTGTGCCCCGAACACCACGGGTCAGATTATCAGCAAGTCGATCTCCAAGGGTGGTGGGCGAAGCAGCTATCGCGGTTTGGTGAAAGTCGAGAAGGGGGCTAAGAACTCCAAGTGCAACGTGGTTTGCGATGCTTTGATTCTTGACCCCAAGAGCCGCAGCGATACCTATCCGTACATCGAGATTCTCGATCAAGACGTCAGCGTTGGACACGAAGCCAGTGTGTCACGAATTGGAGAAGAGCAGATGTTCTATCTGATGAGCCGTGGACTGTCGGAAGCAGAGGCGAGCACGATGATCGTCAACGGCGTCATTGAACCGCTCGTCAAGGAACTACCGATGGAGTATGCCGTCGAAATGAATCGCTTGATCCAGTTGCAAATGGAAGGATCGGTGGGCTAATCATGACATCGACAGCAGACAAAAAACTATCCGTCCGCTTCGATGAGGCGGGCTTTGAGCAGTTGCTGGAGCGACGAATTGATCCGGTTTGGATCACGGAAGCTCGCAAAGAAGCGTGGGCTGCATTCGAGTCGATGGATTGGCCTAATCCACGAGACGAGAATTGGATGCGATCCGATTTGCGTGCCTTCAAGCTAGATCGCTATCAGCCAATTGATGAATCGGTTGTCCAATCGGTTCCGGGGGCTCCGATCCGTCTGCTCGAGGGTGTCGACGTAGGAGGTTCCATCCGTTCTGAGAATGGTATGGTTACCTTTGAATCGCTCGACGAGAAGTTTGCAGCGAAGGGAGTTGTGTTTGGATCGCTTAGTCGATGCGCTCGCGACCATGCGGAGCTCGTCAAAAAGCATTTGCATTCGCAAATCGACACGCGCTCAGATCGGTTCGCCGCTTTGCAAGCAGCGATGTGGACGGACGGTTATTTCTTGTACGTTCCCAAGAATGTGGTGATCGATAAACCATTGCACATCCACGCAGCGATGGCCGATGGTAGCGTCGATTTGACTCACACATTGATCGTGCTTGAGGAAGGAGCCGAGGCGACTGTATTGTTTGAGTCCAGCAGCGATAGCGATGCTGCCGGTGGTTTCCACTGCGGGGGCTTGGAGCTGGTCGTCAACCAAAGATCCAACTTGCGTTTTGTTGCGTTGCAAGACTGGGGCGGGGGCACTTGGCATTTCGCGCATCAACGAGCGAAAGTGGGACAAGATGCAAACCTGCAATGGACAATCGCTGCCATGGGGTCTCGATTCGCCCAAGTTGACCAGCAAGTTGCATTGGTTGGCACTGGAGCGAACAGCCACGTGAACGGAGTGATGTTCACACGCGACCGACAACACTTGACGTACAACACCATTCAGCGTCACGCGGCACAGCATTGCAAGAGCGACTTCTTGTACAAAGCGGTCCTCCAAGACCGGTCGAGAACCGTATGGCGCGGCATGATCAAGGTGGATGCGGGTGCGGACAAGACGGACGGTTACCAACGTAATGACAATCTGCTGCTCAGCGACAACGCTCGCGCGGATTCGATTCCTGGTTTGGAGATCCTCGCGGACGATGTTCGTTGCACGCACGGCAGTACCAGCGGACGCGTGGACGAAGAATTGATATTCTATGCTCAATCGCGCGGCTTTACTCGCGTCGAAGCGGTTAGAATGATCGTGACTGGTTTCTTCCAACAGATCTTTGATCGCATTACGATCGAAAGCGTACGAGAAGCTCTGGGAGCCGCGATCGCTCGCCAGGTTCGACAGTACGAATAGCCTGGAATTTTCCTTTCGCCGGACTAGTCCCTTGACTGTGGTCTTCCTCAGTCAATTCAGGCTCGTCGCCGGTCCGCCATCTAAAAACTCACGATCCAAAGTACTAAAAGCAGGACAATGTCAGCCAACAAAGATTTCCAATTCGCTTGCAAGCTGAGCGACCTAAAGCCTAACCAATCGTTAACGTTAGAAGTGGACGAGCGGTTCGTGGTGATCGTCTTGCTGGATGGCAAAGTGTTTTGTATCGAAGATCTGTGCACGCACGATGGCGGTACGTTTGGAGACGGAGAGTTGGACGGGAACTGCATTGTTTGTCCGCGGCATGGAGCGAAGTTCGATGTTCGAACCGGAGCAGCGGCATGCATGCCGGCAACGGAGCCAACGCTTTCTCACCAAGTAGAGATACGCGAAAATGACGTGTTCGTGAAGCTGAGCGATTCCGAGTAGGCAATCAGTCGTTTCCGACTGTAAATCCATTTACAACCTTTGATCTAATTACTGAGACCATGCCAATAACCGAAGACCATGTGCGTGAGCAGTTGAAGCTCGTGATTGACCCTGAATTGTTCGTGAACATCGTGGACCTTGGGCTGATCTACGTTGTCGATATTCAACCAGCAGACGAAGGCAAAGAGAACGTTAATGTCGAGATGACGTTAACAAGTCCAATGTGCCCGGCTGGACCACAGTTGGTAGCCAACAGTCGCCAAGTGATTGAAGCGATCGAGGGTGTCGGCGCAGTCGACATTAAAGTCGTCATGGATCCACCGTGGACGCAAGACAGAATGACCGAAGATGCAAGAGACCAATTAGGCATTTTCTAAGTCGGCGTCACCTAGAGTTTCTAACCTGGTTTCTATTTGGTTGTGCTGGTCAAATTCTAGGAATGCACGAGCGTGGCGCCCTAGGCTCGTGCGGTTGGATTTTGCCAGCCGTACAACGTTTGATCAACATGGAACGTATTGAATGGAACCCTCTTTAACCTATCCAGCCCCATCGGAACTTCTCGAAGAGTTTGAAGACTTGGAGACCGCCGAGGAACGGATACAGTTCTTGATTGAGCTTGGCCAGAGTTTGCCGGACTTTCCAAGCGAGTATTGCACTGAAGAGTTTCGTGTTGTCGGTTGCCAGAGCATGGTCTGGATCGTCCCGCAATGGGATGGAGAGCTGTTTCATTTTCGAGCTTCGAGCGATGCCCCGATGGTGCGTGGATTAGCCGGTGTGCTTCTCTCGGCGTATTCTGGAAAATCGCCGAGGGACATCCTCGAGTTCTCCGTTGACGAGTTTTTCGAGAAGCTGCATCTGAAGACATTTCTCTCTCCGTTGCGCAGCAATGGATTGAATTCGATGGTCAAACGCATTCGGCATTATGCGGATACCGAACTCGTGTCTGATGGAACCGTGTCCCCGAGTGTCAAAACTCCAGCTCCCGAGGCAGCACAGGATCTGGGTAGCATTCAGGATCGCATCCAATCGATTCGAGATGAGTTCCCTATTTTGTCGGTCAAGAATGGGGAAGGGGAACAGATCGCTTATCTGGACAATGCCGCTTCGTCCCAACGTCCGCGTGCGGTGATCGAGTCGATTTCTGAATTGTTCTCTGAGCATTACTCAAACGTCCACCGGTCAGGTCATGCTTGGGCGTCCGAAACCACGATCAAAATGGAAGAGAGTCGTGAGGCGGTGCGGCGGTTCATTCATGCGCCGTCGGCAGATGAAGTGATTTTCACGGCAGGGACAACAGCATCGATCAATTTAGTTGCATGTGCCTGGGGAAATAGCAATCTGCAACCCGGTGACGAGATTGTGATCACAGAAATGGAGCATCATTCCAACATCGTGCCTTGGCAGCAATTGAGCCAACGGACTGGTTGTCGGATTGTATGGGTGCCGATTCTGCCTGATTATACGTTGGACATGAAGTCTTATGCAGATTCACTGTCCGAGAGAACAAAACTAGTTGCGATCACTGCCGTTTCGAATGTTCTAGGAACGATCAATCCGGTCAAGAGTATGACCGCGATGGCGCATCAAGTGGGAGCAAAGGTTCTGGTCGATGCGGCGCAGGCAATTCCACATGGATCGTTGGATGTGCAGGATTGGGATGCCGATTTTGTGGTGTTTAGTGGCCACAAGATGCTTGCATCTTCGGGAGTGGGCGTGCTGTACGGAAAGCGATCGCTTTTGGAATCCATGCCTGCTTGGCAGGGCGGGGGCAGCATGATCAAGGCTGTTACGTTTGATGGGTTCACGGTAGCGGATTTGCCTCATAAGTTTGAAGCTGGAACGCCGCCAATCGCTGAGATTATATCGCTAAGTCCTGCAATTGAGTTTTTGGAATCGATTGGCAAACAACGTTTGATGGAGCACGAGCGAATGCTTGTTGGGACCGCCATGGTTGGGCTCAGCAAGCTGGACGGGGTGCGAACTTACTCACCCGCGTTGGAACAAAAGTGCGGCATTTTATCTTTCTCGGTGGATGGTATTCACGGAGAAGAGATCGCAAGAGTGTTAGACGGACGGGGAATTGCGATTCGAGTCGGCCATCATTGTGCGATGCCGTTGCACGCACGGTTGGCAGTTCCCGTAACGTGCCGCGCCAGTTTTTATCTTTACAATACTTTGGACGAAGTATCTCGTTTGGTCGAATCTGTCTCGCACGCGATCAAGTTATTGCGACGTTAGCAGTGGCATAGGCTTCCAGCCTGTGTGTTACGTAGGCTTCTGGGTTAACAGTGGCATAGGCTTCCAGCCTGTGTATGCATTCTCACAGGCTGGAAGCCTATGCCACAGTAACGTCCACACTGAAGTATTAGTGTGCTGGAATGACACACGGCTCGACATCGTGCAACGGTTCATAACCATGCGTTATACCGATTGGGGCATGTTGCGAACTGAACGCAGCTGATAGACTATGAGTTGAATAAACCAACCAAGTACTGTCCAGTTGACATTTCGTCCGTGTTCGATTCTGGAGATTTGCGTGCCTTCCTTTCAGTCAAGCAAAACAGGGAGTGGCGTCGCTGGCATCCCAGAGCATTCTACGGGCTCGTTTCCTATTGTAGGCATTGGTGCATCCGCTGGCGGGTTGCGGGCCTTTCAAGAGTTCTTCACCGGGTTTGGTGATCAAAAAGAGCCGGGGATGGCCTTCGTTCTCGTCCAGCATTTGTCGCCAACTCACGACAGCATGCTTGCTGAGCTTGTTCAGCAAACGACCGCCATGAAGGTGTTCGAGATCGAAGAGGGAATGCGGGTCGAGGTCAACTGCGTCTATGTAATCCCTGCTGGTTTTGATTTGGTTTGCGTCAATGGTTCACTGCAATTGCTGGAGCAATCCATACCACATGGTCATAGGCTACCGATTGACTCGTTCCTGAAATCGTTGGCAAGTGACCAGGGACAGCGAGCAATTGGAATTATCCTTTCTGGCACGGGCAGCGACGGATCGCAAGGGATACGTGCGATCAAATCGGAGACAGGGTTGACGATAGCGCAATCAGTCGCATCCGCCGAGTATAGTGGCATGCCACAAAGCGCCATCGACACAGGAGCAATCGACTATGAACTAGAGCCATCGGAAATGGGTGGAAAGCTGCTTGCGTTCGTAAAGCATTCCCTCGAGATCCCGCCTCATTTACAACCGGTCGACAAATCCGGCTATACGATCAAGAAGATTATCGCATTGCTGCGAACGCAGACGGGCCACGATTTTTCGCATTACAAGTCCGCCACGGTGCATCGCCGAATGGAGAGGAGGATTGCAGTACGCCAACTCCATTCCTTTGATGAATATTTGAGGTACATGCAGCAGTACCCAAACGAAGTGGAATTGCTTTTCCGCGATCTATTGATTGGTGTTACTTCTTTCTTTCGCGATCCGGATGCGTTTTCGGTTTTGGAAACGCAAGTCATCCCTCGCATTTTTCAGAGCAAGATGCAGGCGGATAAACCTATTCGTATTTGGGTCAATGCATGTTCCACAGGTGAAGAGGCGTATTCGATAGCCATCTTGGCGCAGGAATACTTGGAAGCGAATAAGTGCTCACTGCCGGTTCAAGTGTTCGCGACCGATATTGATCAAAGTGCCATTAAGGTTGCGAGAATGGGACTCTATCCCTTGGGCATTGCGAGTGACGTGTCAAGCGAACGGCTCTCCCGACATTTTACTTTAGAGTCGAATGGTACCCAGTACCGAATTAGCAAGAAGATTCGAGAGATGCTCGTCTTCTCTGAGCACGATGTGATCAAAGATCCACCGTTTTCTAAACTGGATTTGATTAGTTGCAGGAATCTGATGATCTATTTGGATCTTGAGATGCAGAGCAAGCTTCTGACAGTCTTCCATTTCGCGTTACATCCACATGGGTTTCTGTTTCTGGGTTCCTCGGAGGGAATCGGAGAACATCGAGTTATCTTCTCTGCATTGCATCGCAAAGCAAAACTTTATGAGAGAGGGGAAGACTCGCTCTCCTCGAGGATGCACATCCGATCGAAATCTCAAGTGGAGGAAAGCAATCTGGAGATTGTAAAGCCGTTGCTGAAGAGTGTTGTGATTCCAAGACGCACTCCGTTGCGAGATCTTATGGAAAGTTCGCTATTGCAGCAAATAGATATTGCGGCTGCATTGGTCAACGAGAGTGGTGACATCTTGTATCTTCATGGGCGGACCGGCCAGTATTTAGAGTTGGGGCCGGGGGAGCCATCCCTCGCCAACATCTTGAAATTGGCAAGGGGAGTGCTTCGACAGGAGTTGTTACTGGGTTTGAGAAAAACCGTGGAAACGCAAACTCAATACAAAGGGTATGGATACGTTGATAATCAGGGCCAGCTAAGCAAAGTTTACTTCAGCGTTTCACCGGTTCGACTAACGAAGGGAGACTCCGCTGCAACACAGCTTTACCTCGTGATTTTCGATATCGATCTGCAATTAGCAAATACGGACGAAAGCCAAACCGGACTCAGCCTAGAGGTTTTGGGGAATTCGGAAAGCGACAAGCCCGATTTCGACCCGAGAGTTGCGTCCCTTTTGGACGAGCTGCGAGACCGCGATGAGTTTCTTCAGAGCGCCCAAGAGGAACTAGAGAGTTCGAATGAGGAACTGAAGTCTTCGAATGAAGAATTGCAGTCCACAAACGAGGAGTTGCAGTCGAGCAACGAAGAGTTGGAGACCTCCAAGGAGGAGTTGCAATCGGTAAACGAAGAGCTCACGACCGTCAATATGGAGCTTCTAAACAAGGTTGCAGATCTGTCGCGAGCCAATAATGACATGAACAATCTGTTGGCGGGGACTGGGATAGCGACGTTGTTTGTTGACCACCAACTCAACATCATGAAATTTACTCCGTCTGCTTGCACTTTGATCAACCTTATTCCAACTGACATCGGAAGGCCCATTGCTCATACTGTTACGAACTTCGTTGAGTACGATGACCTCATCGAGGATGCACAGTCCGTTTTGGATTCGTTGACGCCGATAACGAAAGAGGTGCAAATCAAAGAGGGGCGGTGGTATACCATGAGGTTGCAACCATATCGCACGCTAGACAATGTGATTGATGGGGTGGTAATCAATTTTGTCGAGATTACCGATCAAAAGAGAATCCAGGCTGAGTTGGAACAAGAGCGAGTTGCATTGAAGATCCGTTCCCGGATGCTCCAAGCGATCGGCGAAGCTGTCATTGCGACTGATTTGAATGGGAAAATACAGTTTTGGAATGAAGCTGCCGAAACAATCTATGGGTGGAAAGCTTCGGAGGTTCTTGGACAGCAGATTTTGGATATTACCCCGGCAGAGGAAAGCAAAGAGCGAGGGGCTGAGATCATGAATGCCATTCGCAACGGAAAATGCTGGAGCGGCGAATTCGTGGTTCGCCATCGCGATGGCACTCCATTTCCTATCCAAGTTACCAACACATCGATCTTAGATGACGTTGGGGAGGTAGCTGGTATTATCGGCATCTCTACCGACATCTCCAAACGCTTGCAAATCGAGGAGGCGCTGCGGAACGCAAACGAACTCTCTCGTTTGGGAATTGTGATTCGCGATTCGAGAGATGCGATAACCGTTCAGGATTTGCAGGGCCGGATGACTGCATGGAATTCTGCAGCAGAAGAGATTTATGGCTGGACTGAGGCCGAAGCGATGCAGATGAACGCCCTGGATCGGGTGCCGGCATCTCTACACCAAGAAGCCATGACCAAGCTTTACGAACTGAGCAAGTTAAAGCGCGTGATCCCCTTTCGAACAAAGCGACTCACAAAAGACGGTCGCACGTTGGACGTATGGATTACGGCCAGCGTTTTAGTCGACGAACATGAGCGAATGCATGGTATCGCGACGACAGAGCATGTTTTTGACCCCGATGAAATAAAAATGCGATGAACGATAAATCTAGTTTGCAATCTTTGCGTGAACGAGCGGAAGCGGCGTTTGCGAGCAAGTGCATTCTTCCGGCCGAAGGTGAACCGCTGGACCCACAGAAATTGAAAGCGCTACTTCACGAACTGCAGGTTCAACAGATCGAACTGGAAGTTCAGAATGAGGAGTTGAGGCGTTCGCAATTGGAGTTGGAAGCAACTCGCCAGAA
>CAIXME010000411.1 GCA_903920425.1 uncultured Pirellula sp.
GCCTCTACGCCAAGCAATTCCAAATAACAATGAAAGGCATTTGCAACTAGCGATTCGCCGGAACTTTCACAAGTTCCGCTACGGTGGGATCCGATTCAATTGCGTCGCTTCTCGTAGCGGAAGATGTAAATCTTCCTGGGTCTTTTCGTAGCGGAAGATGTGAATCTTCCGGGGGCGGAGCCTCTACGCCAAGCAATTCCAAATAACAATGACGGGCACTTGCACTTAGCGATTCGCCGGAACTTTCACAATTTCCGCTACGGTGGGATTCGATTACTTCTTTTTGGGATCGCCCGTCGGAGGCGGGGCGTGATCTTCTGATCCGGGTGGGCCTAGAATCTCGGTCAAAATAGGCTTCAAGGCATCTGCCCATACTTGATACGACTGCTCGGTAAAATGAAGTCCGTCGTCGGACATCCCGGGCAAGAGTCTCCCGCTTGGGTCTGCAAGTTTGCTGTTGATGTTCACAAATCGAATCTGCTTGCCTTGCGCGAGTTTTTCGAGTTGCTCGTTGATCTGCTCAATGGATTTCGCGAGCGACTCGTTTTGGTTACGCGGGAAAATGCCTGTCAGCACGATTTGAGACGAAGGTGATTTCTGTTTTAATAAATCGGCAATCAGACCAATCGTTTTCACAATCTCGTCCACTTTGTTGTTATCGGCCGGTCCATTACTTGGAAGGTTGTTTGTGCCTGCCTGCAACACGAAGACTTTCGGCGCGACGCCATCTAGTTCGCCATTTTGTAATCGCCACAAAATGTTGTTGGTTGTGTCTCCGCCCCAGCCAAAGTTTGCCGCATTCCATCCAAAGAAATTCTTGTTCCAATTGGACAAGAATGCTGGATAGTCCGTTGCCCCCCATCGACGTGTAATCGAATCTCCGACGAAATACACATCAATGGTTCCTCGCTTCGCCTTTTCAATCAACTGTTGATGAGCTAACGCAGAGTTCGGATCGGTTCGTTGTATCGGCTGGAGCTGCATTGAGGACTTGTCATCTACTGCAGGTGTCGTGCTGGCGAGCGTCAGATCGACAAGAGGTCGCCCGTAGTTTTTGTTGGCCCAAAGGATGAATGGAACGATGTTAGGTTCATCTGTGTGCCCACCGTCATGTTGACGCCAAGCAAGCTGGCCGTCTAGCAAATCGACGTTGACCGGTGGCATCTTCTCCATCGAGAAATCATCGCTCCGCCCAAGATCCTTTGCACCGAGCAATCGAAACACGCTTTGTGCTGCGATCGAAGCCATGAAGCTACCTTGATGGTCAAGCCAGTTGGCGTCTCCGCGCTCTGGAATACCATGGCTTATAAACGTTAAGCGAGGGGCGCAGAGGGCGATCGTCATATGCGCGTCGACGGGCAAGTCGTTAGCCGTTTTGCTACCAAAACTTGACTCTTGTGCTGAGTATCGAATGTAGTTGCCCGCCATCCAGTGATAGGCGCCCGAGCTAGCTAGATTCTCAAGGCTTTCACCAAAATTGCGACGAAACAGCTTGGTCCCACCCGCACCACTGGAAGCGATGAGTCCCATCCCAAAACGCTCATCGAAAGCCATCGTAACGAGGGCAGCCTTGCCGTACCTAGACACTCCTGCGATACCAACTTTTTTGCTATCCACTTGAGGCTCGGTTTCCAAAAAGTCGAGAGCTCGTGAAGCCCCCCATGCCCAGGCACGCAGCGCCCCCCAATCGTCAGGCTTTCGCGGCTGTCCCAAGTTCGTCAGTCCGATGATGCCGCGTGTTAATCCTGCACCGATCGGCTTCGCGTCCGCATTCGCATTTCCACCAAAAGGGTTGCGCTGAAATCCTCCTGCGTCATCTTGTATGGAGCCAGGATTGATGGTCGCGCAGCCCCACCCGGCCTTGATGAGTTTGTCTTCTCGCGACGGAGGGCGTGGTCCACCTTGGCCGCCGCGACCTCCGAATACAAACGGTGGCGGATCAAAAGGGGTCCAACCAAAACTCATCAATACAGGAACGGGACCGTCTACCTCTTTCGGTAGCGTCAACGAGAATGAAATGTTGACGGAGATATCAGGACAAGCAGAATTGTCTACAACACCGACGATATGTCGTTGGATCGCTGGTCTACCACCGGCTTGTATCTCCCGCGTCTCGCGGACTTCCCACTTTACCGTGGGCACATTCGCGGGCACTCGGCCGTAAACTTCACGCGCCAACATCTCCACGATCTCCGGTCGCCGCGATTGAAACCACTGTTCTGAAGTTTCGATCAACGCGCCGCTTGCCGATTTCAGGACTTCAGGGATCTGTGGATAAGGATTCGCGTTCGCTTCGTCGTAATTTGCGACGTTAGGCGATTTGGCATCGCTACTGCGACCAGGTCGCAGTTTGGAGATACCCAGTTGTTGCAACATGTTTTGATGATCTTGCTGGGTCGTGAAGACCACGGGCGCAGATGGCTTTCCCGAATCCTCCTGTGCATCGCATTGTTTATTGGATAAAACGAGGAGAACAATCAGCAAACTTAGATAGCGAGATTCAAACATCGGTAACCTTATCGCGTTCGCGGTTAGCGGGAGAGGAGTCTGTGTTCGGCTTATATTCTACAGACGGCCTTCGCAAATAGGTGGGCGAGGGTAAGAGTATAGGGCCAATTGGGACAGGCGATTCATGAGAACCAAGAAGTAGGCACATTCATTGTGCCATCCACTGAGCTCTCGTATCAGCCTCGGCTTTCGCAACCTTGGCGGCTTTTTTTCGGATGGCACGGTGGAGCTTGACGGATGCTATCGACGGAACTCTCACGAGTTCCGCTACGGGAAGGCTCGGAAGATTCACATCTTCCGCTACGGGAATGCTCGGAAGATTCACATCTTCCGCTACGGGAATGCTCGGAAGATTCACATCTTCCGCTACGGTTCGATCGCCTTGCGACTATTTGGAACGGCCTTTACCGCCACCTTTGCGACCTTTGAAACTACCGAATGGCTTACCACCCGAGCGTTTTCCGCTGGATCGCTTGCCCGGCCCGCTGCTTGCACCACCACCTCCGCCACCGTAAGGTCGTCCGGAGCGTCCACCGCGATCGCCGCCAGCGGCTGGAGCATCACCACCGAAGCCTTCACGACGACCTCCGGTCGCACGCTTTCCGCCTGGTCCCGATCGAGGGCGTGCACCACCTTCGCGTGGACCGCCTTCACGTGAACCGGTTGGGCCTCCTCGATCCGAATCGCCGTAAGGCCGCGAGCCCGTGGTTGGTCTTCCTGGGCCAGACGAACGACGACCTGTTGGTCTGCCTCCTGCAGGTGGTCTGCCGTATCCACCCGGTCTTGCTTCGCCGCTAGAACGTCCGTCACCGCGAGGTGCGCGTCGATTCACGATTGGTGGGCCATCGCTACCCATTTGGCCTTCGTTGGTGGAGTGCCCTGAGGTTTCGTGGCGGATGTCACCTGTAGGTCGACTGGTGCTGGCTGGGCGACCGCGACCTCGCCTTGGTTGGTAAGTTCGTGAGCTTTCGCCAGATTCGGCATTCCCTGCTGCTGAACGACGTCTCGGCGCACCGGGGCCTGCCGATTGACGATCTCCGGCTGGTCGCCTTGGACGATCGCCAGCATCGCTGCTGCGCGGTCCGCTCTTTCGAGGAGTGTTGCTGCTACGAGGCCGATCGCCACCAGCACGAGGCTTCTTCGCAATCTTGCTCCACGGGCTATTGCTCGGGATTGACTCATCTGATTCGCTGGCGATGTCATCGTCGCCTAGATCCTCATCGTCATCGCCTCCGATGCCCCCTAACACGCTCATGATGTCATTGTCATCATCATCGTCGTCTTCGTCATCGAACTGCATGACACCCATTCCGGTGGAATCGAGATCGTCATCATCTTCGTCATCCTCGAACCCCTTGGCCCCGGAATCGATGGATGCCGACTCCGATTCGCTATAACCGAGAACCTTACCACGTCGTGTGCTTGTCTCGAAGACGGGTCCAGCGTCGCGAACGAGGATCGAGTCCTCGAAGCCTGGATCGATGACGTTATCATCGTCGTCGGATTGTCGGAACGGGTTTGCTGAAAGTGGAGGAAGTTTTTCGATCAGCGCATCGGCTTGTTCATCCCAACTGCCTTCGGACTCCTTTTTGGATTTCTTCTTAGTCTTTTGATTGTTCTTTTTGTAAACAATCTCTTCGTCGTCGCCTGATGCAGCTTCGACTGCGGAATCCGCGAGAGCTGGCTCCATCGAGTTCATTTCAGCCGATCTACGCTTATCGCGTTCCTTACGATCGGCCTTCTTCTCTCGCTTGATGTCCTCGACCGCCTGATATAGTGCGGCCACTTCGTCTGGCGTGAGAGGTCTAAAGCTACCTTCTGGGAGTGTGGCCAATTTAAGAGGCCCGATAGCCAGTCTTCGCAAAGTGACCACGCGGTGTCCGAGTCTGGCGAGCACGCGGCGAATTTCGCGGTTCTTTCCTTCGCTCAAGGTGATCTCAATTTCGGTGCATCCTTTTCGGACCTTGCGCACCTTGGCACCGTCGACTCTAGCAAGTCCTTCGGCCAAATAGATACCGCGTTGCAATCGACGCATGGCTTCCGGTTCGACTTGGCCTGCAACGACGACAAAGTAATTCTTTGGTACGCTATGGCGTGGGTGCGCAAGCCGTTGTGCAAGCTCGCCGTCGTTGGTTAACAGGATTAGTCCAGTACTCGAAGCGTCCAATCGCCCAACAGGGAATAACCGATTGTTTCCCGGAACCAAATCGATGACACGAGGACGCCCTTCTGGGTCACGATTGGTGCACAGAACTCCCGCAGGCTTGTGCACGGCAAAGTACAGCGGGCGATGTCGTTTGAGAGGTTCACCGTCCACCGAGATCTTGGACTTTTCCGCGTCGACTTTGATGCCAACCTGGGTAACCGTCTTGCCGTCAATTTCGACCCGACCGTCGGTGATCAGCTCGTCGACTTGGCGACGTGACCCCAATCCGGCTGCTGCAAGAAGTTTATTGATGCGTTGTTCACCGCCGAGAATAGACGGAGTTTCGGTACGAGGCCGCTTTGGCTTAGACATAGCTATGGGACTTTTTGATCGAAAGAATTCAAACTGCTGTGATGCAACCGCTCAAAGATCGGTTGGCAGCGTCTCACGACGCGGCAATTCTCGCTGAACTATCCCCCGGTGCAGCAATCACAGTTCAGGCGGACATGGGTCGAATCGGACCGGTTGTCAAAGCCATGGAGTATCGCGAATTTCTCGTCGATTCTCGCGTCTGTGTTGGGTTCTGCGGTTAAGCCTATTCGATGTTCATGCATCGAGGGCCTTAGGAAGTGGGGGATGAAACGTCAGCTCGCTCATCACTGCTCCCCATCAATCTAATTAATCCTTTCGTCTTTTGGCAGAGCAAATCGCCATTTATTTGCCAATCGTGGTCGAAGGCCACCTCATCGTAGGCTTCTAAGCTGAGAAATGGGCTCGAATGTGGTGGTGAGGGACTGGCAGACTCATTGTCCCGGAGGCGGATATCTATACGATGCTACGTGTCGTTGGATGCTTCTGAAGCGGGCTCGTAGCTTTAGCGGACATGCCGCCTGGCACAGGACTAATCCTCCCAAAGCTTCAAAGCTTGTTGATGGAATAGCTGGTTGCAAGGCAAGGTCGGTATGACGCCCCGACGCTGCAGCGAGGGGCATGGAATCCCTCGCTAATGTGTTGCCTCCGAGGGACTTGAAAATCAACCCCACATCGATTGAGCGATATCGGGCCTTTGGGCCAAATTAAACGCTTTGACTACCTTCGTTCGTTACCACTTTCGAAATGCAATATGCCTACAAGCCGCTTTGAATACCGCGATTACCTCGATGAGCTTCGGCAACGTCGCAAGGACAAATCCAAGCGGGGTGAGCAAGATTCCTACCACGCGACAATCACAGGCAAGGAAAAGGATGCGTTAGTCTCTCGGTCGCACCGCAGCTTTTGGAAACTATTCCGAGAGTTTTGGTGGCAACTAAGAGGGTTTCGTGGGCGAATCCTCTTTGCGTTGCTAACGTTGACCGTATCGACGTTGCTATCGCTTTTGCCACCGCTTGGAACCAAATTGGCGATCGATTGCGCACTGACTGTTCCACGATTGCCATTGCCAGCATGGCTTTCACCGATCGTCGGCAGCCCGGGCCCGCTGCAGATTCTGATATGGATTGCGATCTTTGTTGCGATCGTGACACTCATGCGAACCGTGGTGCATCTTTGGGGGCGTTGGGTGTGTACGCAAGCGGTGAACCAAGTCCAGATGTCCATTCGAGGACGTGTTTTCGAGCACATGCTCCACATGCCCCTAAACAAGATTCAGCAACTCAAATCCGGTGGTGCTACCAGTTTGCTGCGTGAAGACGCTGGTGGCATTGCAGAGTTGATATTCAGCATGCTCTACAACCCATGGCAAGCGATCGTGCAGCTGGCAGGTAGCCTCCTCGTGCTGATCTTGGTCGATTGGCGTCTTTTGGTAGCAGGACTACTCATGTTGCCTGCGGTCTATTTTAGCCACCGCACGTGGATCTACTCGATTCGCCCACTGTATCGGGACGTTCGCCAACGGCGTCAACGCATTGACTCCAACACGACGGAAACCTTTGGAGGAATTCGGGTTGTTAGAACATTTGCTCGCCAACGGAATGAGACACAACGCTACGTTAAAGGGAATCACGTGTTAATCCGCCAGCAGCTATTGGTTTGGTGGCGAACGCGATTGATCGAGATCGTTTGGGAAGTGTTGATACCATTGGCTTCAACGGGGCTTTTGGTCTACGGTGGATGGCAAATCCTGCAATCGCAATTGACGCTTGGGGATCTGATGATGTTCCTGGTCTATCTGACGATGTTGCTTGGGCCCATCGCAACCCTAGCCGGGAGCGCGGTATCATTCCAAAACAACCTTGCTGGCCTAGATCGCATTCTGGACATTCTCGCGACCCCAAAAGAGTTGCAGGACAAGCCAGAAGCGATTCGATTGGATCGGCCACAAGTACGAGGCGAAGTACGATTCGAGAACGTATCGTTTCGGTACCCAGAAAACGAAGCATGGATTCTCAACGACGTCAGCTTGCACGCTTCGGCCGGTCAAACGATTGCCATCGTTGGGCGAAGCGGGGCTGGTAAAACAACGCTTTGCAATCTGGTCGCTCGGTTCTTTGACCCTGAGTTAGGTCGTATTCTAATCGATGGGAAAGACCTAAAAGACGTCCAGTTGCATAGCTATCGGCAATTGCTGGGGGTGGTCGAGCAAGATGTCTTTCTCTTTGATGGTACCATTGCAGACAACATTGCATATGGCCGACGAGGCGCTACCCTGGACGATGTGATCCAAGCTGCCAAAGCAGCTGCAGCGGACGAGTTTATCGTCAAATCACCCAAGGGTTACGAAACCTTGATCGGGGAACGCGGATTCAAATTGAGTGGCGGACAGCGGCAAAGATTGGCGATTGCCAGAGCGTTGCTCGCGGATCCCAAGATTCTCATTCTCGATGAAGCAACCAGCAACTTGGATAGCGAAAGTGAGCGGTTGATTCAGTCGAGTTTGGCGATACTATTAAAACATCGAACCGCTTTCGTCATTGCGCATAGACTCAGCACGATCATTCATGCAGACCAGATCTTGGTGCTGGACGGCGGGCGGGTCGCTCAATCCGGCACGCATGCCGAGTTGATGGATCGCCCCGGGCTCTATCAACAGATGGTACGATTGCAAACAGAAAGCCCGATATCGCCACAATGGTTGGATTCATAAGGAAACGCCTGACTTGTTGTACTTGAAAGATTGCAATGTGTAGATCCCTGCAAGGAAACTGCTTGTTGGCATCCCCGTTCATGGACGATCCCAATTTTTTTCGCGCGGTTGTGTACTTAGTTCGCCACGACGAAGAGCATTCATTTGGCTTGATCATCAACCGGCCGACGGATTTCCAGCTGGAGAAGGTCGTGTCGATGGTGTGTGAATCCAAATGCGTGCACAATGGACCACTTTATTGCGGTGGTCCTGTCGATGGGCCTTTGCTTGCGCTCCATGATCAAAGCCACATCGGCGGCGAGGAATGCGTTGATGGCTTAAAACTTTGTACCGACCAAGCCGAGTTGATGAAGCTATTTGTGTGCAAGGCTGCGAAGCTGAAGTTGTTTGACGGATTGGCCGCATGGGGGCCAGGGCAACTGGATGAAGAGCTCGCAACCGGGAGCTGGCTGGTTACGGACATTGACTGCGATCTAGTACTGAGTGCGGACAACGATCTATGGGAATCGCTCGTTCGTCGCATTGGTCAAAACATTCTCGCGACGGACGACAAGATATCCGATGTGCCGATAGACCCGCAGTGGAACTAGGCATTTCGCAATTGGACCGCGAAATCCTTGATGCACGCAATCATGCGCTCAAGCCCGTGTCGATGATAGAAAGAATACGATGGGGAGACCTCCGAGAAACAGCCAGGGCGGTTACGTTTATCACGTGGTGTGCAGAGGGCTCAGCTCGAAACCCATCTTTCGTAATGACGATGACTATGTCGACATGGTATCGGTCCTGAGGGAGTCGCTAGATAAATTCGAACCTCGATTGCTGAGCTATTGCATTCTGCCGAAGCATTGGCACCTCGTGGTCACGCCTCGCAAAGACGGTGATCTTTCTAGACTGGTTGCGTGGTTGACCATCACGCATGCGGCGCGATGGCACTCGAAACCGCGTCGCGCCAACACGGGTGGGATTTACGTGCGACGTTTCAAATCATTTCCCGTTCAAGACGACCTGGCCTTGCTCGACGTTTTGCAGTTCGTGGAATCGCATCCCAAGCGAGTCGGCCTCGTGGAACGTTCACAAGACTGGCGTTGGTCGAGCGCCGCGGCTCGATTGCAATCAGGCAATCCAGCGGATGCAATCCCGATTGCTTCGCCTCCGATCCCGGTTCCAAGCGATTGGGTTGATTGCATTGACCGTGCAATTGCTCCTGAGATTTTGGAGTCGCTGAAAACATGTATTTTGCGCAGCCGGCCCTATGGTGAAACAGCCTGGGTTGAGCGTACGGCAAAGCGACTAGGGATTGAAACAACGTTGCGCCCCCGAGGTCGGCCAAGAAAAACCGAGACAGAGTCGCCAGGTAAATAAAGCTCAAAAAAGCCCCAGCGCCCTGAACTCGTACTCGTAAAGTTCCGAGTACGGCTTCGCTGAGTACGAGTACGGCTTCGCTGAGTACGAGTACGGCTTCGCTGAGTACGAGTACCGCTACGCTGAGTACGAGTACC
>CAIXME010000412.1 GCA_903920425.1 uncultured Pirellula sp.
CCTTACAGGCAGGAAGGCGATGGCGAGCAATACCAGTACGACGATTGTTGCAATTCCTAGAATCATTTTGTTCACATACCTCGTTTAATCAGGATGAAGCCGATCAAGATCGCAGCGATGATGATCAGTGCGAGCGCTGCAATCTCACCAGCCGACAGCCACATGAGAGCGTTGCGTGGATTGAGTTTGTCATTGAAGAGCAAGTCTCGAACACGATCGCCAGGACGCCATGCATCGGTTGGCTCAGCGGGACAGTAACCATCAGGGCAATCTTGCGCTGACAGCGACATCGTTGGTGTGATGGCTTCGTCCCATGAATAGCCACGTGTTTTGACTGCACCCGTTTTCTGAGCTTGCTTTGCTTGCTGATACAACTCGAACCCGCGACGCAAGTCGGAATAGAGCTCTGCGGCCGTATCGGGGATCATGCTTCGACCTGCAGCATGAACATGCCCACCAGTGCTGTCTTGAAACAGCACGACTGGGAATTGATCTGCCGGCACGATGTCCGCAAACCTAGCCCGATAGATTGCATTATTTGCAGTGTAAACTTGGTATTCACAGCTTCCTCGAAGCTTCACCAGGCCTGCGTCCTGCTCGAACCACTGTTGCAATTGCTTGCTCTTGGTGTCGTTGCCGACGAAAAGAGCGAGTTGGTAGTTCTTCTTAGGCGGAGGCGATGCCGGCGCGGCCGTTGGTGTTAGAACAGCAGGACCAATCATCGGAGCCGTATCAGGGATCGGAGTAAAGCTTGGAGCAGGCAAGATCGCAGGTTGCTGCGGAATAACCACTGGTTGAACAACCGTTGGATGAACGATCGTTGGCTGCACCACAACGCGACTAGGCGGACAATAGGGTGGACAAACCGCCGGTCTCTGCTGTTTGATCTCGCCTTGAGCATGAAGGTTCACGCTCTGTGGTTGATCCAGCTTCTCGATCTTGGTCGTTGTCGGTGCCACGCTTTGATACGGAGCAATCGACCAGGGTTTTTCCGTCGGTTGCAGTGGCGAACGTGAATGCAATGCATTGAAAACCACGCCAAGTAGCAACGCATGAATCACAGCGACAAAGATCAGCCCGATGCTGAATCGAATTCGAATTCCATCATTCATTGAATCACCTCATAACTTCGATAGGGCAGCGAACTGGATGGGTCGTTTAAGACCGTAAGTGCAAATCCACCGTAGCCCGCCCACAGACGGACGAACTGTTCGCGAGGAGTAAGTTCAAAACGACCTGGATAGTTGTTGTCGAGGATCCCCGCGTATTGCTTACCATCGCGGTTGACCCAGCCAACGAATGTGCAACAGTGACTCGGCTTCCACCACAGGATTGCACCACGACGCGTGTTGCTGGCCCAATCGAGGAATCGCGGGTCGGCCTTAATCGTGTAGCTGTAGTCGATTCCCGCCGCATCGAGCCGATCTCGTAACCTTGAATCCCATTCGCCATCGCTGTAGGTCGTTCGCCAACGTTCACCGAGCTCAAACTCGTTGAGCCATCGCAAATGGTTGACCAAAGACGCGTGGACGCAGCTCCCTTGGCCCAACGATCCGGTCCAATTGCGCTGATGCAATGCGGCTGGCAAGTTCGATGAGGGTTGTTCAGCGGCCGGAACTGGCAGCGAGCGAACGCGAACGGCCGGTTCCTCGCAACCAACAACCGTCATCAACGTGACGATCGCAAATGCAAATATGTGTTTATGATTCATGACAATCTCACGTGTTGAGAGAGTTGATAAAGGCGGCTCCCGCTGATCCGCGTCGGCGCGGGACTTGCCCAGCCGAAGCCAGGTAGTAATCCGCGCCGAGCGGACCAGCGGCAACCGCGTTAGCTTTTTAGGATGACCCAAAGTTCTGGATTGACTTGTGGTGTCGACGCGACGAATCGAATAGGGAGTCCGCACATCGCAGTGACAGTAACGAAACGTGGTCTCGATGGATCAAACAGTTCATTGGTGTAAGTGGCTAGCACGATCGGTTGACCATCAGGCAATAGTCCTTCGATCGTCCAAGTCGCGGGTATCGATTGCTTGGCAACACAGAAGCAGCTTCGGTATTGGGCAGCGTTGAGCCATTGGCTTGTGATGCCGCCCTCGAGCTTTAGTAGCTCCACAGTCTTGGCTCGATCGACGGTGACTTGGTTGATACTGCTCATGGAACTATTGACTCAATCTAGTGCGAACAGTGGACGTGTTGGC
>CAIXME010000413.1 GCA_903920425.1 uncultured Pirellula sp.
AACCACCCCTGCATCCAAGCGACGAAGGCCAAGAACATGATGCACAGAAACATTGAAATCCATCGCATGGAGTTACCGAGTTGGCTAGTCCAAGCCGACGACGGTTCCGCGTTATTCCCTATCGCGACGGTGCGTTGATCAGGTCGATGGGGCGACGGAAAAGGCACGTGGGAAAGGCGATACTTTTTCCGCAACTCATGCCAAGCAAAAACGGTTTCTCCGTAGTCGGCTCCTTCGCCTGAAATGTTCAGAGCATTCGGCATGGTGGCCCATCTATACAGATAATCGGAGACGCGCTGACTCCAGTACTGTTGCCAACCATTCCAGGCCGACCCAACGTGTGAGGCCGAAACCGCTACACGCTGCTGCCCAAGCGTATCTGAAAAGAGCTGCAAACAAGTGCGAGAAAGCGCTGCCACGGTGGCTTCCTCGGTTGCAGGGGAAATCTCTACCCCTCGCACTTGCAATCGGAAACTGGCCCCGTTGCTCACAAAAACGCGAGACTCAACTTCTGCAAATTGCAGCTGGGGAGCGTCAATCAATCTCGCGTCGATTGGATTCCGCTCGTGACTGGTCGTCAAAACAACTTCAGCGCAAAGTCCTGCATGATGGAATTCACATCGGACGCGATTACCGATTTCCTCAAAGGCCAACGATCGGCCGTCGACACAAATCGATAAAGCTTTCGTTCTGTCCTCTAGCTCCCACTCCAATTTCGTGTTGGTACTGCGAGGCATCGCGTCTCCTGCAATCCACAACCTGGATTCCAGCAACGTAGCTATATGATCTTGCCCACCCGGCACGGTCGCTGACGCAACCGAGTAGAGTGCCTGACGAACACGAAGAGGACCAACGGCTTCTTTGACTCTCGCCGACTCCGTATTCACTCCAGGGAACTGGTTTCGTGATTCCAGAATGGCGTCCAGCGGATCGATCGCAAAGAACTCAAGCAGCCGTTGCCGTTCCATGTCGCTGACGATTTCCCAATCTCGCGGCTTTTGAGCGACCAACTCTGGGGATGCTACAGCGAACATAGTTATCTCATCAGAACTCAACGTCCGAATCTTCGATAGCATCTCCCATGCTTCAAAGGGTGCTTCGCTCGGCAAAGACAAGCGTATGGAAACAAGCTCGCGTTCAGGTTGCAACAGCATCCTACTAGGCATCATGACTTGAACCCATCCCATATTAGGATCGGGGCACGGAATGGCTTGAAGCTTCCAATCGCTTTGAAGCCTATCTTTCAGCACCGCTGGTATTTGAAGAATAAACGCAGGACGCGATTCGACATCATGCTGGATATTGCCCTGGAGAAGGACCTCTTTTGCATTGGGCGACGCAGTCAAAACCAAATCCCCAACGAGTGGCTTGCTGCGGTCGATAATGCGCAACATCGACGCTCGATCCGTTTGATCTCGAACGTCCAGCGCAGTCTTTGCTAGGTTGGCAACGGTTTGATTCATGCCTTTGCCCACAAAGACACTGCTATTGTTGTCGGCGATTTGGATTGCAGTCCTCTCCGAAGCAGAGATTTCGATGTTCTGATCGGTGCTGAACAAGCTGGGCAATGCCAGCCAGGGGATCGTTCGCCATGCGCCTGTTTCCGAAGCCTGCAGATCTTTCGCAGGAGACATAGAGTTCGAGGAATAGGTTCGTTTGCATTGAATCCAAAACTCATTCGACTCAAGCAACTTTCGGTCAGCGATGAACTCAACGACTACTTTCCCATTCGCCTCACGTTGCAAGAATCGAATTGTACCATTGCGATTAAAGACATCCGATACAACAAACCCTCTTTGCAGCTCCAATCGAAATGCTTCTGTGTTTGCACTGCTTCCCAGTAGCTCAATGCGCGATGATGTACTTTCAACAAGTCCATCGATGGTCCACTTCGTTGAGATGCGGGCCTGCTGTCGATCAGAGTTCAATCGAGGCTTCAAAATACCAGCCCCTCCACTAGTCGGGATGCGCAACGCCGTGGCTAATGGGTTCACTTTCAACTCAGGCCAGTCCAATCGATCCTTGGGACTAATCGCAGGAATCCAAGTGTTGATTCCTTCGATACTCCAGGTAGCACCGGGGGCTCGCGCGTAGCGCAACATGCCTAACCGAGTGCGTCTGTCTCGGCATTCAGCGAATAGCACGTTGAGATTTTGATTGCTTGTTTGTGGAATCCAAATAACAGAGATCTGCCGATCTTTTCCGGGCGCTGCAACAGCGGGCGAGGAGAAACCACTGGTTTTCCATTCAAGGATATAGCGACGCCGCGAAAGCGTGCTCCCAGGTCGCAAATCCACCCACTGGGCATCACCCCACTGCGTACCGAGCGGAAGCCAAGACAGATCCGCTTCAATTTCCACTTCGCGAGTTAGCGGCAGGTTCTTTGGGAAGTCAATTACGGTTTTGGCCTGTAACACATCGTCGTGAATGTAAAGTTCTGTATGCATAACGGGTGTTTCGCCGTTATCTAACCCGGAAGATATTGCCGTCGTCGATGTGGATAGTGAAGGTGGCTGCGTGATTTTGCACTGAAAACGTTCTACTGCACCCAGCATTGCTGTATGCCTACCAGCAGCGGGATTGGTCACGCGCCCGCGTGCAACGACGTCGACGATCGCAAGCGGGTCAGCTTCAATTTCAATCGAAGCGTTCGCAACAGGAATCAGGGAAATCTCCAACTGCTGCGATGTCGACGCGTTGGGATCAGCAACCGACTCCGCCAAAGGGGTACGAGCAATTGGCTGTGCAACGATACTCACCGTGCGCTTGCCAGGACGATCCGGGGTCCATATCCACTCAGTTCCCTGGCGCCGGAGCCTCGTCCCAAGCCCAATCTCATTTCCGTCAATTGTAAATCGTACGGATTGCATCTGATCGATGCTGATAGGAAACCGGACGGGACTAAGATTTTCTCCGACCATGAACTCATATGTCATCACGATTTCATCAGCTGCACCAAACGCGCGGGACCGGGATCGAAAACGCAATACATGCTTCGCTGAATATGGCCGAGTTGGCGAATCCAGGAGGTCAGAAGCAGTCTCTCCACCCTCGAGCATGGTCTGTAGCTCTTGTGGAATATAGACATTGCTGCCCGCCAATTCTCCATTCTCGGTAATCGGTATCAAAACAGGAAAAACCTCGTTGCTTCGGATTGCAATCGGGTCCTGCGCAAAGGCCTTTGTTACCGGCAAAGAGGACGAAACCAAGCACAACCATCCCGCAGAGAAATAGAAAAGAAAAAGCGTGGCGATCGAAGTCGTTTTCCGAATCGTTCCCGTCGCTATGACTCCATTGGGATTCATACCTGAATTGCTGTTCCGATCATTCCAGGGAGTCCATCTCTTGGAGTTGCGATCGACACGACTCTCATCGCGTTCGAGCGACTTGCGTACGATTTGAACAACGAAGTATGCGGAATAGCCGACGCAAACGCCAACCAGCGCTGCGGCAGGATACTTTTCCAAATTCGGCGGGCAGAGATGCGTCAAGACAACTAAGAACGCAACCAGAAAAAATCCGATCTTGATGCGCGTGGCGAAAACTCTAGGCGAAACCATCGCCGCAATGGCAAACCAGATACAGACCCATGTTCGATCCGCATCGCTCCGTACGATTTCATGACCCGAGTTGGGCCGCGACAAAAGATCCACATCCGACAAACCAAGATGCCATTGAGTTCCTAACCACGATGGAACAATTCCCCTGAGTTGTTGTTCCGAATCATGTTGGCCCACATTGCATCGCTTGTCTTGAGTAGGAGCCACAAATGCATCGTATACACCACTCCACCAACGCGGTGCGACCCAAAGGCTTTTCATGTCGTCTCTTTGGCAATCCGAATCGGCAAGCGACGAAATGGACATACCATTGGGGAGCCACAATTCCCTTGTGCATCTCGAAATAGGGGATTCGAATTCCATGCTGGGCCAACGAAAAGCCATCCTTTCGCTCGTCCACATGCTCGAAGGGAGCTTGCTCAATGCAGGTCCCGTCAATTCAATCTGTATCTTTACAGGCACATCCCCCCAGGTATCCTCGTACCGTTCCGCTGGCGAAAACGTATCGGAACGGTAAGGCTGAATCACCAACCGTCGCCCATCCATTCGAAAGGGAATGGGTCGCAAGTCGCCATGGAGTTGAGTTCGGACCTGCAATGGATTCCAACCATCTTGCAACTCAAGCGTAATGGGTTGCTGCGGAATAGTCTCCGTTTCCAATTTCAACAGCCCACGTTGCGTCCCCAGCATGTCTACCGCAACAACGAGTTCCGTGGCGAGTGAGAACCAATTCTGATGGACTGCGCTGGGTAATCTTTTGGCAAACAATAAAAGATGACTACTGTTCGGATCGATGTCTAAATTCATATCGCCGGTATCGTCCACAACCCAAGCCCCTTGACCATCGGCACATCGAACGA
>CAIXME010000414.1 GCA_903920425.1 uncultured Pirellula sp.
CCGAGATCCATCACAGTCAATTGGCTGGATTTCTATCGTAATTAGTTGAACGGAAGCAGTCCGTAGCGAGGGGGCAACCAAATCCTCATCCTGTCCAGCGATATCGCACGGCTGGAATTTGGTCATCCAAGTACGTCTTTGGAAACTCGGGCATTAAATGATTTGCGTTTCCGTTTGATTGACGGGCTGCAAGATTAGCTCAAGTGTTTCATGGTAGCGCACAATCGTTGCGATCGCTACAGGCATCGCAATCCTAATGTTTTGTGAAACAATCTAGTCGTTGCTTGCTTCCCAGGTCTGTGCGCATGCTAGGGTTTTGCGTCGTGTCATTTCGTTGAGGACTGGACACCTCTACGCATACGCAAAGAAAACATGAAGCAAACCTCGATCAATCCTAACGACATCAGTTTGACGCGAGTCACCGAGTTCTTTATCGAAGAGCTACGCAAGGGAAATGCGCCTAGCGTGGAGGTATTCGCGCGAGCATTTCCGCACTTAGCGGAAGAGATTAAATCGGAATTACCTGCCGTCGAGATGCTTGAGCAAACATTTGGCCCTGGCAAAAAGAAGCCGCAGTCCGCCGTTCGCTTGAAAATGCAGCTGGGTGGATGCGAAATAGAAGAGGAAATCGGTCGGGGGGCAATGGGCGTGGTCTATCGTGCCCAGCAATTAGATCTAGATCGCAAGGTAGCGATCAAAGTGCTTCCGCTCCATGGAGTTGATTCAGCTGCGATCGCTGGACGATTTGAACTGGAACGTCGGGCCATGGCGAGGCTCGATCACCCGAACATCGTTCCTGTCTATTCCTACGGGCACAACGAGCAAGTCGCGTTCCTCATCATGAAGTGGATAAATGGGAACAGCTTGCTCGATCTTCAAGAAGGCAAAGGTGATTTCCGGGCCCGAGCGATGTTTAGCGCCATTCAATCCGACTGGGGAGCCCTGGCGAAGATTGGAGCGGACATAGCAGATGGACTGCAGCATTCTCATGAGCAGGGACTTGTTCACCGCGACATCAAGCCAGGGAACTTGCTTTTGGACAGAGAAGGCAAGATCTGGATATCGGACTATGGATTGGCCAAGATTTATGACTACGCTCGTTCGCTCAGCGGGACGGGCGATGCTATCGGAACACCGCGCTATATGGCACCGGAGCAGATTCGTGGCATTTGCGACCCACGAAGCGACATTTATTCCCTGGGGATCACGCTATACGAACTGGCGACGCAAGAGAAGCCTTGGCTAGACCGGTCGGTAACCTCGTTGATCGCCAAACGCGAATCGCTTGAGTTAGTGGATATACGAGAAAAGAACAAAGAAATACCGGAGAACCTAGCCAGGATCATCATGAAATGCTGCGCGTTCTCACCCGAGGACCGCTACCAGTCTTCAAAAGAACTGCTCTTCGTATTGCAGAGGTACTTGGCCGGTGTAACGCCGAGCGATCGGCGTCGAAGAAGACGAGAGTCCGATGAAGTTTTTCGTCGCAAAACGAATCGCAACATTGGCTACGCTACGGTTGCTACGATCGCAGCCATTTTCATGATCATGTACACCATCAATTCGAGCAATTCCACCAACGCGGGCAATTCCGTCAACAGTTCGGGTATCGCGGGAAGCGTGGGAGGATCTGCTGTGGCGCCAATCGCGACCGCTTCAACATCCGCTACGGAAGAAACTCCCAAGGTCAGGTTTGCGTCTACCAACTTGATTGAGAAGTTGGCTGAAGGAAAAGAAGAGGATGTTGGTAAGACGGTTGGCGAGTTCTTTCGTCAGTCGGTACGCGAGGCGGGAGATGAGTTCCATCTTGCAGACCAAGAAAAGACCGAAATACTCAACCAATGGGATGAGGTTTCTGGCAAGATCAAGGAAGGGAAAATGGATAAGGACTCCATGAGGGCATTTGTCGATGGATACAAGGAGTCGACATTGCCGCTTGGGACCAAGATCATGAGCTTAGTTCGGATCGTGGAACGATCTGGGTTGAATGCCAATGACCGAGAAAAGTCATTTCAAATTCTTCGGAGTTTTGCAAAGGCGGTCATTCATCGCAGTATCCCCGAGAGAGAAGCCGTCACGCTACTATCCCAACTAACGTACGGACGTGTGCTCTCAACCGAAGAGCTCAACCAAGTGAACATACCGGACTATCTGCTTCGCAACTGGCTGAACATTGTACGCAATCGCGTTGCCTTAGTGCCCCCGAGCACCATTGACGATCTCAATGTGAAAGCTGAGCTAGAGCGAACCATCAATCGATCACTTGAGAAGCGTCGTTAGTTTTGCATTCTTGAAGTCCTAGAAAGAGAGAGTACTTCCTTTGGAAAGCTCAACCATCATTCGGCGACTACAGGAAGGGGGCACCAACGAGTTAGCTGTTCTCTTCATGCGACTTCGCCCGCACATCCGGCAGATGGTAGATGTACGGCTGGATAAGAGATTGCATTCCCGAGTCGATGCTTCAGACATCGTGCAGGAAACGTATGTGCGCGCTTTGCAAGGCCTGCCGACGTATTTGGAAGCGCCCAAGATGGATCCGCTAACATGGTTGCGCCTCATCGGCAAGCATTTGATTGCCGAAGTGCACCGCCATCACTTTCGCTCGAAACGATCACCCGATCGAGAACACCACAAGGACACGGAGCATAGTGATCTACTGGTCGCTCGCGTAGCCGACTCCATCCATTCCATAGGTTCTGTTATCGATCAAAAGCAATTAATTGAACGCGTGCAAGCGGCACTGCAGAGCTTGTCGCTGAATGATCGAGAAATCATCGAGATGCGTCATGTCGATGAACTGACAATCCAAGAGGCTGCGGTTTCCTTGGACATTACCTTTGAAGCGGCAAAAAAGAGGTACCACCGTGCCCTCACCCGATTTCGCGAGATTACCAACGAGTCCAGTGCGCTAATGAGTCCCGAAGCGCAGGCAACTTAGGCACGGTTGGCGTCTCGGTATTCGAGTCTGTTCCCGTGTTCTTGGTGCATTCTTTTGCACGCGAATATACATGGTGGATGCGGCGCAGGAGGAACGCTCTTTCCTGATCTCATTCACGGCTTCGGATCGCTACCCGAGGGACTTTTCGTTGGGGATTGCTTTGGAAAATCTGGTTAGTTTTCTCAGGCTGAGTGGTTGAGCGTGCACAGGCGGTTGGTTTTGCGGATAAACTGTGGCTTCGATCCAGAATTTTCGCATGCCCTCTTATTTTCTGCCGTTTATGTTCGCCATTGACAATCCGGTCCTTCAGCGAGAGCTCATTTCGAATCTGAGAGCTCCTCGTGCATTCCTGTTGATGTTGGTTTACCAAATCGCCCTGGCAGCGGTGGTGCTGATCGCTTATCCGAGAGACACGAAAATTGACTTGAGCAGAGAGTCTGCTTCAGCGCAGCGTTTGGTCGATTTCTTCTTTGTCGGGCAATTCGCCATCGCATCCTTAATGGCACCGAGTTTTACAGCGGGAGCCATTTCAGGAGAGAAGGAACGGAAGACGTATGAGATGCTGTTGGCAAGTCCGCTTCGTCCGGTGGTCATTGTATCGGGCAAGTTGATTGCTGCGCTAGCTCACCTGGTTGTTTTAGTCTCCGGCTCGCTCCCGATTATCATGCTTTGTTTGCCGTTGGGAGGCGTTTCTATTTATGAGCTATTGGCCGCTTATCTGGGACTATTGTCGGCGATCTTTCTCTTTGGCTCCATTAGCATGTACTGTTCAAGTTACTTCAAGCGAACGAGTTCCTCGCTCGTTGTAAGCTATGTTTTGATTCTACCCATCTTGATCGTGGGTGTCGTAGCGTGGCTGATCTTGGCGAGGCAAGGCGATTTGCGGTTACTTTTGACGGTGACGCTGGTGCCTGCGGTTTGTTCGGCGGTTAGCTTTGTGCTATTGGCGATTACCGCTCGTAGGCTACTCTACCCACCGGATGTAGGTAGTCAGGGTAGTGAAGTCATCGATTTGGACCAAGAACAGGTGGAAGCAGTTGGGCTCGTAATCCAGCGAGATCAGTTTCCTGACAATCTGTTTGCACCGCCGCGTCGAAAGACTTTGATGGATGACAATGCGAATCCCGTCTACGACAAAGAGATGCATGCGGAGCTTTTCAGCCAAGGTACTTTGATGCTGCGGTTGGTTATCCAGCTGAGCATGGTGTTGGCGATTCCGCTCATGGCGATGTTATTGTTTATTTTCCCGGACCGAGCAAGCTATTACGTTGGATATGTATTGGTATTCAACATTTTGGCGGCCCCTGTTTTTACCGCGGGTAGCATCACGAGCGAGCGTGAGCGACAAACGCTGGATCTATTATTGACGACTACGATTTCGTCTTGGCAGATCATGTGGGGCAAGCTTCTGGCAGGATATCGTGTGTCGTTTGTTCTCACTGCGTTCTTGATGTTTCCGTTGCTGTTGTCGTTTCTAAACCCTGAGCTGTTTAGGAACTGGAGAGCGATGCTGATCTTCCTAGCTATTTGTGTGATGTCATCCGTGTTCAATGCCGTACTGGCACTGTTCCTCTCCACACTATTGCGAAAGACGAGCACGGCAATGATGATGAGTTACGTGGTATTGCTCGTGCTCTATTGTTTGCCGATCGCCATCTATTTTCTATTCTGGAGCTTCACCCCCGAGAGCATTGGCGATGAAGGCCAGTTAGCGATGCAACGTGTCGAAGAGTTGCGTTATCTCGGGATCGCGAGTCCGTTGATGGCGGCAGATAGCACACCGATGACGGAAGTCAGTTCCGGAACTGGAACAGCAGAAGCGAAAAAGGGTGCGTTGCCTTTGGTGGGCGGGTACTTCATCGTGACCATAGTGATGACTTCGATCCTATTGCTGATCAACACCTGGTTGTTTCGGGAACGCTGGCGTTTGACTGGTCGCGGATGACAGAGGGCTTGCGATGTCGCGTACGGGATTGATGTCTTAATCACGACCAGAAGGGTGAGCGAGGCATTCCACCTCGGTTGCGTGCCCTGATGAAATGTTTCTTCACACAGAGACATAGAGGCACAGAGATTTCAGGAATCGAGATTTCGATTTCATCTCGGCGGTCCTGTGCCTCACGGCGCCGGCAGAGGTTGTGTCGGGCCTTCAGCACTAAGTTGGGGGTGGGAGTGTTTAGTGCGTGCGACCGGACGGATCGCGCCGTACCGCTAACAAAGAATGTCGATACCGGACCGCTTGCGGCGTATAGTTGACAAAGATGGCGATACCTTACGGCTTGTGCGGTATCGATGACTTAGTAGCGAGAGTCTTTGACGGGTTTGATTCGTCGCAGGATATTTTCTCGCATCTCATCGTCCAGTTCGTTGGCGAGCATCAGTCCTTGAAGAGCTGCTTTGAGGCGCAAGATTTGGCTTTGGATAACTTCATTTCTTCGGTCTCGTGATCGAACCGGCTTGATGGCTAGTTCCAGTAGAGTGCAGATCTTGATTTCCTTGTTGCGACCAGGAGTCTTGGTTTCAAGTTCGGCGATGGTCAAGGACATGCGGAATTTGCCGAGCCGTTCGTTTTGCGCCTGTGGAATAGGTACATTTCGGCAATCTACTTCCAGCTCAACCGAATCGGTAGAGACTTGGAGCACGGTTGCTTTGAACTCGAGAACAAACCCCTTGAGCTTTTCCAGCGTGACG